>NZ_JBFTMC010000012.1:0-121187 GCF_056396765.1 Bacillus sp. 05T22 | reverse complement strand
ATCACCAGCTTGCTGTGTATAATGATCATCACGGTCTCCCATGAAAATAACAGGTTTTTCTTTTTCACCACTGCGAGCAGCTTGTACAACATTATATACATTTGTTGCAACAGATGTACGACGAGCTAAGATCCCATCGATTACACCTTCTAAAAACCCGAAATATTCATAAGGTCCAGAGATTGTTAAAACTGTTTCAAATGGATTAATATTGTCCCCATCTTTTAAAGAATGGATTTCAAGCTCTTCCGGATGTTCAGCAAATGTTTGTAACAATGCTAATACTTCATCTGTTCCGCAAAGTACCGCATGTTCCTTTTGGAAAAATTGCATTGTCACAACACTTTTCGGGCGAAATTCTTGAATAATGTCACGAGTTTTTAAAAAGTAAACGGCAGAGAACCAACCTTCCCCAACTCGTTCATCAAATTTAAATGTTTTATTTGTTAGTCGATTGATTTCACCTTTTAATTTTAATTCAATTTCTTTCATGTCGTTTACTCCCTACTTTACTATCCAACATTTTCTCTTAGTATACAGCAAAACCGCTTCCTATACATTCGTTTCCTGCATCGCAGCAAACTCATCCTCTGAAATAAGAACATCCCTCGGTTTTGTTCCCCTTGCTTCGGAAATAATACCTTGTGCTTCCATCTCTTCAATAAGACGTGCCGCACGATTATAACCGATGCGGAATTTTCTCTGTACAGAAGATGTGGACGCTCCCCCTTGTTCTACAACAAATTGACATGCATCAAAAAACAGTTCATCTTCGGCTTCATGTTGTTCTGTTTTCGCCAATAAATCCTCTTGCTTAAATAAATAGTTCGGCTTCATTTGCTTTTTCACATGTTCAACTGTTTTTTCAATTTCATCATCCGATACGTATACCCCTTGTACACGAACGGGTTTTGACGTACCGTTTCCTAAAAATAGCATATCACCGCGACCAAGTAATTTTTCCGCTCCTCCAATATCAATGATTGTACGTGAATCTACTTGAGATGATACTGTAAACGCAATACGCGTTGGAATGTTTGATTTAATCAATCCTGTAATAACATCCACAGACGGACGCTGCGTTGCAACTAATAAGTGAATACCACAAGCACGTGCTTTTTGTGCAATGCGGCAAATTGCTTCCTCTACATCACCAGGAGCAACCATCATTAAATCGGCTAACTCATCAATTACAATAACAATGTACGGCAATGTTTCCCCTGGAATTTCTCGGCTACTTACGATGGTATTATAACGAGCTAAATCACGTGCACCAGCATGCGCAAACAATTCATAACGGTGTTCCATTTCTTCTACAGCCCATTTTAACGCTGCTGTAGCAGCTTTCACATCTGTAATAACAGGTGCTACAAGATGGGGAATAGAATTATATGGTGCGAGCTCAACCATTTTCGGGTCAATCAACATCAGCTTCACTTCATGTGGTTTCGCTTTATATAAAATACTCGTTAAAATCGCGTTAATGCACACACTTTTCCCTGAACCAGTCGCACCAGCAATGAGTCCATGCGGCATCTTTCGAATATCGGTTACAATTGGCGCTCCAGAAATATCAAGTCCAAGCGCAACTGTAAGCGGTGATTCACTCTTCGTAAACACAGGACTTCTTAAGATTTCCCGAAGAAATACCGGCTTACTTTCTTTATTCGGAACCTCAATTCCGATGGCACTTTTCCCTGGAATTGGTGCTTCAATTCGAACATCCTTTGCAGCTAAACTCAGCTTAATATCATCACTTAAATTTGTGATTTTATTTACTTTCACACCCGGATCAGGTTGTACTTCGAAGCGCGTTACAGCTGGTCCTTGTGAAACATTGATAACATGAGCCCCAACATGGAAATTATTAAACGTCGTATCTAATAATTCTTTCTGTTCTTCTAACCATTCCGTATTATCTAATGTCGACTGACTTGGAATCGTCAATAGTGTTAATGGTGGCATAGCATATTCAGGCGGTGTTTGCAGTACATTACGCATATCATTCTCTCTTCGCGCTATAACGTATGCTTTCTCTTGTACTCCTGCACTTGCAACAGGTGCCTTCATTTCCGTTTGTTGAACTGGCTCCTCTGTTACTTGATCTTCCACTGCAACTCGTTCTACTGGTTTCTCTTCCACTTGAGTTTCCACTATAACTCGTTCTACTGGTTTCTCTTCCACTTGAGTTTCCACTATAACTTGTTCTACTGGTTTCTCTTCCACTTGAGTTTCCACTATAACTTGTTCTACTGGTTTCTCTTCCACTTGAGTTTCCACTATAACCTGTTCTACTGGTTTCTCTTCCACTTGAGTTTCCACTATAACTTGCTGTGCAGTTTGCGCTTTTCCTTGTGGTGCTTCTTCCACTTGTTGTACAGACTGCTCGTGCACCTTTACTGGTTCTTCAGCTTGTTTTATAGGAGTCTGCGGCGTTTTCATTCCTGCCACATGTCTCTCTATTAACTTTCTTCTATCTTGTTTTAACATCACAACATTAAACGGCACATGGCGCTTTTTCTCACGTTTCGGTTCTTCTTTTTGCTTAACAGGCTGTTCCACAGCAACTTCTTGCTTTTCTTCTGCCTCTTCGATTAATACATTTGCAAAGTTTTGAACTGCTTCCTTCGTGTGCTCGTCTGCTGCTGAAGATGTTTCTGAAACATTGTTTTCCGCTTTAGAAACCAAATTCTCTTGTTCTGTCGTTTTTTCAACTACTACTTGAGCCGTTTCTTCTGCAGACTCTTTCGCTGTTTCGGCAATTTTTGCTTCTTCAAATGTTTCTGCTACCAGCGTTTCTTCTGGTTCCTCCACTGCTTCAACTTCCGGCGTTGGTTCTTCAGCTTCTTCCACTTCTCCAACTTCCAGCGTTGGTTCTTCAGCTTCTTCCACTTCTTCAACTTCCAGCGTTGGTTCTTCAGCTTCTTCCACTTCTCCAACTTCCGGCGTTGGTTCTTCAGCTTCTTCCACTTCTTCAACTTCCGGCGTTGGTTCTTCAGCTTCTTCCACTTCTTCAACTTCCGGCGTTGGTTCTTCAGCTTCTTCCACTTCTCCAACTTCCGGCGTTGGTTCTTCAGCTTCTTCCACTTCTCCAACTTCCGGCGTTGGTTCTTCAGCTTCTTCCACTTCTTCAACAACATTTTCTTCTAAAGTAGTTTTCTCCACTAGCTGTTCTTCTTCTATTTCTTTCTTATATTCATTTTCTTCCGTTGACGCTGTATCCATATTCTCTACCGTAGAATCTAGCAACTCATCTTGCAAGATTTCTTCCTTCGCTTCGTTATCATATTGTGATAACGCCACTACATCTGGTTCTTGCTCAAATACCTGTACGATTTCAACAGTATGCTCTTCTTTCTTATTATCCTGTCCAACTGATTTATGTAACAAGTTATCAGTTTCAAATGGAAGAGAGTCTGAAATGACATCTACCTTTTCTTGCCCCTCTAACGAAGTGAATGAACGCTCAGAATCGTAACCGTTTTTCTCTAGCCACTGATCAACAACTGACTTTTCCTCTTCTGGGCTTTCTTGTTGCCCAGTATGCTCCAGGTTTTTCTCCTGCTTCTTAGAAGGAATAAAGGATTCGTCTGAGAAATTCGAAATAGAGTATCCTTTTTTCTCCAACCAAGCATCGACGACAGATTTTCCTTCAACGGATATTTCAAGATCTTCCTGCCCTTTTTCTTCCGTCTTAACTTCTTGTTTCTCTCTCGAAGGACGTTTATATCCAAAGATAGGCGAAATCATTTCTGTCGGGCGAAATGGTCTTCGACGGCTTTCTTGTACTGGCACAGATTTTTTTGGCACGATAGGCTCTGGCTCAATTTCTCGTTCAATTTTTGGCGGGGCAAATGTATGAACTGGTTCTGGTTCTTCTTCTACATATCTTGGCCTGCGTCTCTCCATGTTCGTTACTCTTGGCAGAGGTTGCTGCTCAAAATGTGTTGATTCTTCCACATTCTCCTCATCAAATCCATCATCAGGTATTAACGGAAATCGGCATTTCACACCTAAATTCCGACTAGCCATTTGTGCTTCTCTTGCTTCAGTGTAGTGGTTTACACGAGGAATTTTCGGCTTACTTTCAGTGTTCTTCGGTACTGCTTTATTTATCGCTGCTTTTTCTTCCTGATGTTCCTCTTTGTTAAACAGCTTTTTCATCCAATCTAACATGTTTACCACTCTTTCTACTAAATAGTAACATCCTTTATTGTATCAGCATTCGGCAAAAAGTGCAGGTAAAATTACGCTCTTGTATTTTGTCTACCATATTCAAATTTTCAGTAAGTACAATAGATTCTCAACATACAAGTCGCGGCTATGAACACAAAAGAGGGCCTACTCTCTCCTTCTCCCTTTGTTTTAAACCCGGCACGGGGCTCAAAAAGGACCTGACCGCTTCTATACATAGCCGGTCCCCTCTCTCACACCCAAAAAGAAAGGTTTTCACTTGTATTTATACATAAAAAAACAGCCTCATATATAAGACTGCCGTTTAAGCTTTACTCTTCCGATATTCTTCTACACTATCGGTTACACTTTGCAGTAAAGAGTCTAAATATTGTGTGTCTGATAGTTTCTGATCTTCTTCAGGATTCGACATAAATCCAAGCTCAAGTAAAACGCCTGGAACTTTTGACCAATTAAATCCAGAAAGATCATCTCGAAACTTGATTCCATTTACTTTTACCTGGCTGTTTTCTTTCATTTTCTTTACGATTATTTGAGAAACTTGTAAACTTTCTGCATAGATTCCTTTTGTATATGTATTTCCTTCCGCTGGCGTCAACACAGCAAACCCTTTTTGTGCTCGATTTTCTGAACCATCCGCATGAAGGCGTAAAAATAAATCTGCTTGATGCTCATTCGCAAATGTCGCTCGCTCCTTATTACTTATATCAACATCATGTGTTGTTCTTGTCATAAGTACTTGCATACCTTTTGCTTCGAGCTTCTCTTTCAATATGACAGCAGCTTCTAATACAAGAACAGATTCTCTTTTTTTCGTCACAACACCTGTCGTTCCATCAGTCACTTTATACTTTTGCTCAGTTGCCCCCGGGCCAATTGGTTCTAAATTTAAATTTGCTTTCTCTTGATGCCCTGGGTCAATTACAACAAGAAATTTTGCTTGTTTTTGCTCAGCATTTCCTTTTACCTCAAGGGTTTTGGCCGATTCCTCAGCCTGTGGTACTTGCTCTACCTTTAGCTCTTGTTTTTCATCTTGCTCCACGGATGGTTCTTGTTCAACATTTTTCTCTTGTTCTCCATTTTGTTCCACTGGTAATTCAGCTTCTATTTTCTTCTCTTTTTCCGCTTGCTTCTCTGGTGGCGTTTCTTTCGTTTGTTCTACAACCTTTTTATTCTCTTCTTGCACAGTAGATGGTATTTTCTTCTCTTGTTCCTTCGAGCACGCTCCCATATATATTCCAAGTAATACAACTACACACATCATTTTTATATATTTCATAGCTTCCTCCTCCCATCTACTTTGCGCATACTCTATTTATATATCCATTTTGGTTTCCAAGTGTATAAGTCGCTGCTATGAAAAACAAAAGGTGACCTGTACTCGTTCTCTCTTTTTGTTTTCACTTGGCATGGGACTGAAAGAGGGACTGATCGCTTCTATGCATGGCCAGATGTTCTCTCCCACCTAAAGATTGGGTTTTATGTCGGGTTTTCAATTTGCATTTATATAAAAACACCCTAAATTTCTTTTAACTGTTTCATAATCTCATCTATACTACGTGCTATACAAACTGGTTCCCATATTTCCGATCCTTGTTCAGCTGTGTAGATCGGATGGAGTGGATTATCTATATCAACAAAGATAGGATCACCCATATCTGTATCATATCCAATAACAATCCAACTCTCTTGCCAATCTCCCTTTTTCCCACTCATGAGTGAATTTTTGTTTTTATCATATCGATATCCAATTTGTCCCTTTTCCAATTCATTTTCATGCAATAAATATATTTCAAATGATTGTAATTCAATATCATGTTTCTTCGAAGTTTCGATAAGCCCCAGAAGCTCTTTCACTTTTGGAAATTGTCTCATATGTTCCTATCTCCTTCTATATAACTCCATTTTGATTTTTCAACATATAAGTCGCTGCTATGAAAAACAAAAGGTGACCTGCACTCGTTCTCTCTTTTTGTTTTCACTTGACATGGGGCAGGAAAAGGGGCTGACCGCTTCTATGCATGGCCAGATGTTCTCTCCCACCTAAAGATTGGGTTTTATGTCGGGTTTTCAATTTGCATTTATATATTTTTCTAAATTTTAACTAATTTGTTTTTGAAATACAATATAGATTTTGAGAAAAGCGTTACAATATAAGGACATGTAAATAAAAAAATAGCCTCATTTTATCATGAGACTATTTTTTCTATATAATTCTATTTTAATTTTCCGGCATATCGTTCGCTGCTACGAAGAACAAAAGATGATCGCTACTTGTTTTTTCCCTTTGTTTTCACTTGGCATGGGGCAGGAAAAGGATCTGACCACTTCTATGTATGGCCGGATGCTCTCTCTCACCTAAAGATTGGGTTTTATGTCGGGTTTTCAATTTGTAATTATATATCAATTAAAATTTGAACTCTTGTCCAACCTCATAGCTGTCTTCTAATACAAGAATACCTTTTTCCTGAGGAGCATCCGGAAGCTCTAATTCACGTGCAGAACAAATCATTCCAGAAGATGGAACGCCGCGAAGCTCAGCTGGTTTAATTAACATACCACTTGGCATTACAGCACCGATTTTTGCGACAACAACTTTTTGTCCTGCATCAATGTTTGGTGCACCACATACGATTTGTAGTGTATCTGTACCGATTTCTACTTTACAAATGTTTAGTTTATCTGCATTTGGATGCTTTTCTTTTTCAGCTACGTAGCCAACGACAAATTTCGGCGTGAGGTCTGCTTCTACTTTTTCTTCAAAGCCATTCTTTGCTAAAATGTCATTGATTTTTTCAACAAGCTCTTTTGTTAAAGTAATGTTTCCTGTTTCCTTTACTTCTACATAAGAAGACGCATTAAAGATGTTGAATCCTCCTGTTACGTTGCTTTCACGATCATAAACGCGTGCAACATCTCCTTTGCGGTCAAATGTACGGTTTTCTAATGTGATATCTTGTAAGGCAACGATTAATGTGTCGCCAATTCCTTCAAGGTTGTAAAAAACGTTCACTTTGTTCATCCTTTCTCTTTTCCATTTGTCTTCTTCCGATTCTTCGCTAAAATAAAGATTGGCTCAAAGTCCCCATCTTCATATACGAATGAAAGTGATGTAATCGGAACATGACCTTCGGCAAAAAACTTCATTGTCATTTGTGCAATAATATCATAACCGATTTCGTTCACGATATCAGCAATAATTAATACATCTTGGTGTGGAACAGCTACAACCATGTCACCTGAAATCTTTTCACGCATCGATTGTAATAATGATTCATTCAAAATACGACTCGCATCATAGCCATCATTTGTGTTTAAGAAATAAAATGTATTCCCCGCCACTTCATCTTGTTTAAATGAATGACTTAAGGAACGTACATTAAACAATGCCATTTCACGTACTTGCTGCTCTGTAAGTCCTAGTTTTTGTAACAAACGTTTATCAATTAATCGATATGTTTTATTGGAATCTAATGCATAATAAATGCGCGTTTCTGCTGTATGATCTGTCATTACGAAAGGGTTTCCTTCTTCAGCTTGCTTTGGAAAAGAAGTGGATCGAATAACCGGTAAAATTTTTGCCGCGCCGCTTTCTTCTTTATGCATCGCAAGTAGCGCCTCTTGTACGTAATACACAACATCTTCAATCGCTGCTTCCTTCTTCACTTCCCATTTCGCCACAACTCCTGGAAGCGAAACATTAATTCCCTTTTTCGTATCTTTTTGTTCAATACGGAGCGTATCCTTCTCGCTATCATAATGAAATTCCCACTCTGGACGAGCTAATCTAGTCATTAACTCGTCTTTCATCTTTTTGCTTGTCATTTTCATTTCGTTTGCCTCCCTTCCAAAAAAATAACCTCCCCCGCGAAGGTAGAGGTTGTTTTTACAATTTAATTGGCGAGATCGCCTTATTTTAACCCTTCAATAAACGCTTCGATTTGTTCTTGTGTTTTACGATCTTTGTTTACATAGCGTCCAGTTTCTTCACCTTTATTGTACGCTACAAAGCTCGGAATGCCAAATACGTCTAATTTCACGCAAAGGTCAATAAATTCGTCACGATCTACATAGTAAAATGAGAAATCGCTATATTTCTCTTCTACTTCTGGCATAAATGGATCAATAAAACGGCAGTCTGGGCACCATTCTGCTGAGAACATAAAAATGACGTTCTCTTCATTTTTTAATTCTTGAAATTGTTCCATGCTTTCTAATGATTTCATCTATATTTCCTCCTCTAACGAAGTGTATCTTTTCATCTCTAATCTTCTTTTATACTACCATACATCACGTATGGTGCAAGGTTTATGCTTGTTTTTCGTCATACTTATATTGCCCAATTAACAGCTTTACAACATGTACAAATAATTGTGTACGATCCACATAATGATCTGTAAAGATTCCGATTGCACCTTCATGGCTACGAATGTCTTTTCGTTTTACAAATGCCTCCATTACTTCACTTAACTCTTTTCCATCTTCAAGAGGAGAAAGAAAATCATCAGGAAGCATAATCCGTGCCCCGCCTGCGACAAATACTTTCCCCGCGCTTGTCGCCAAAGCACCCCAATTGCACATAAACAAACCGTGCTCTGTTTTCATTACGCCGCCTTCTAGTCCGATACCGATGTCAGCTTGTTTTTCTTCTAGTGCTCGCTTCGCTCTATTGATTGCGCCTTGCATCGTTTCCTCATCAGAAAATGGCTGTGCTGCAACTCCTGAAGGAACAGAAACTGAAGTAATACTTACCTCTTTCCATACTTCTTGTACGGCTCCTACTTTTGTTTGATTTTTTGAGCCGACTGCTACTTTCATATTGTTCACCTCTATATAAGTCATTGCTACAAAGAACAAAAGGTAATTGACACTCTTGTTCTTTCTTTGTTTTTAACTCTATATGGGATAGGAAAAAGTCTGAACTTTGCTATACATGAGCGGACGCTCTCTCCTATCTAAAAAAGAGTGTTTTGTTCAGTTCTTCATCATATGTCCTCTTCCATTTCCCAACATATACATTACGGCTATGAGACCCAAAAAAGACCTCCACTCATTGTCTCTTTTTGGTTTCACATGGTATGGGGCTAAAAAGAGCACTGACCGCTTCTATGCATGAGCGGACGCTCTCTCCCATCTAAAAAGAGTGTTTTTATTTCTTTTCATATACGAAAAGAAAAGGCCGAATTCGGCCCTTTCTTTTAAGCATTGTTCTTAATTGTTTCTAATGTTGTTTTATCTGTTGCTTTCACAAGTTTTGTAATCAATTCTTTCGCTGCTGCATAATCATCAACATGTAAAATAGAAGCATGTGTATGAATGTAACGAGCGCAAACACCAATTACTGCTGACGGAATACCTGAGTTACTCGTATGTACACGACCTGCATCTGTACCACCTTGTGAAATAAAGTACTGGTACGGAATGTTATGTGTTTCTGCTGTATCTAAAATAAATTCACGCATTCCTCTATGTGTTACCATTGTACGGTCATAAATGCGAAGAAGTGCTCCTTTTCCTAATTGACCGAACTGCGTTTTATCCCCAGATGCATCATTTGCTGGACTCGCATCAAGCGCATAGAAAATATCTGGCTGAATCATATTAGCTGCTGTTTGTGCGCCGCGAAGACCAACTTCTTCTTGTACAGTCGCACCAGAGTATAACGTGTTTGGTAATGTTTCATCTTTTAATTCTTTTAACAATTCAATCGCAAGACCACAGCCGTAGCGATTATCCCAAGCTTTCGCCATAATTTTCTTTTCGTTTGCCATTGGTGTAAACGGACAAATTGGAACAATTTGTTGGCCTGGTTTCACACCAATCTCAAGCGCTTGTTCATAACTATCTGCACCTATATCAATTAACATATTTTTTATATCCATTGGTTTCGCACGTTGTGCATCACTTAATAAATGAGGTGGAATCGAACCAACAACCCCAACAACCGGGCCGTTTTTCGTCATAATTTGTACACGCTGCGCCAGCAATACTTGACTCCACCAGCCACCTAGCGTTTGAAAACGAATCATCCCGTTTTTCGTAATTTGCGTAACCATAAAACCAACTTCATCCATATGACCAGCTACAAGTACACGTGGGCCATTTTCATCCCCTTTTTTCAGACCGAACACGCTACCTAAACCGTCTTGGACGATTTCATCTGCATATTTACTTAACTCCTCTTTCATAAAACGGCGCACATCATGTTCAAATCCTGATGTACCTTGTAATTCTGTTAACGTACGAAATAATTCTAATGTCTCTTTATTCACGAAGTTCCCTTCTTTCAAACCTTAGTAGAATACCTCTTTTATTGTAACGAAATTTTCGAAATGTTTCTAGTTTCTTCTTTTTTCGTTAAAATTGCATTATAATTATCATCAATACACTACTTTATAGAATTGAGGTGAATATATGAGCTGGAAAGGTTTACTAGCTGGTGTTGGTGTTGGTTTTGCAGCTGGTTATCTTGTTGCAAACAAAGTTCAAGAACAATCCCATATTTCTTCAGAGAAAGCATTAAAAATGGTGAAACAAGCATTAAGTCATAAAGGCGAAATTACTGGCTCTTGGGTACATATGGTTCCAGAGACGTTTGAAAAATATGATGTCGCGTACGAAGTATACCGCGGCGGTCTTACAACAATTTTAAATGATATACAAGAACGATTTGAATTTTTAGTAGATGCAAAAACAGGTACCGTTTTAGAAGTAACGGCTGCTTAAAATAACTTAGAAAATCAAAAAGCATAAAGTGAAATTTTGATCAGTGGAGGGCCTCATTCCCACATTGATTATTCACTCCCGGCCAATTAGATTGTTACGGACAATAATACTCCGCTTGCATAACTTTGAGGTGAGGGCTACCACTCATGAGTAGTGAGATTAAAGTGTGCAGATGAATTTCTGCACACTTTTTCACATTCTTTCAATTATCATCGCTGTCGACATCCCATGTCCGATGCAAATTGTCAGTAGGCCGTACCTTCCCTGCCTCCGCTCCAATTCATGAAGAAGAGAAGTCATTAATTTCGCACCAGTTGCCCCAAGTGGATGACCTAGCGCAATCGCACCACCATTAACATTCACCTTTTGTAAATCCGCTTCCATTTCCTTTTGCCATGCTAAAACAACCGATGCAAATGCTTCATTGATTTCTACAACATCCATATCACGAATTGTTAAATTTGATTTTTGTAGCACTTTTTTTGTTGCAGGGATAACGCCATCAAGCATTGTTGTCGGGTCAGAACCAACAACCACTTGATTAACAATACGAGCACGTGCTTTACAACCTAGCTCTTTAGCCTTTTCACTATCCATCAGCAAGATTGCTGCAGCACCATCACTAATTTGACTTGCATTCCCTGCTGTAATCACTCCATTTTCTTTAAACACTGTTTTTAAATTTGATAACGCTTCATAAGAAGTATCCCTTCTCGGACCTTCATCATTTTCAACTAATATTTCATTGCCTTCTTTATCTACACCACGCAGTGGTACAATCTCTCGCTGAAAGTGTCCAGATTCAATAGCTTGAAGTGCGCGTCTATGACTTTCTAGCGCGTAAGCATCTAACTGTTCACGTGTAATACCATATTTTTCTGCAATCATCTCAGCAGATACACCTTGATGCACAATTTGATACTTTTCGCGAAGACTACTCGGGATCGTCTGCTCATTTCCATCACTTAAAATAGGAACTTTTGTCATATGCTCAACACCAGCTGCAATCGTAATGTCCATATCCCCTGATTTAATTTCTTGCGCAGCAAAGTGAATAGCCTGTTGCCCTGAACCACAGAGCCTATTAATCGTTACTGCTGGAACCGTTATAGGAAAATCTGCTTCAAGTGCCGAAAGTCTTCCAATATTAAAACCTTGTTCGTTAATTGGCGTTACACACCCCATAACTATATCTTCTATAAGTCCTTTTTCTATATTCCCCCGTTTTGTTACTTCACTCAGTGCAACTGCCGCAAGTTGTATGGGGTGAAGTAAACGAAATGCCCCATTTCTTTTACCAACTGGCGTACGTACAGCTTCAACAATAACAACGTCCCGCTTCATATTTTCTCGCCTACTTTCCCTTTTGAATAATCATAAAAACCTTTCCCAGTCTTTCTTCCAAGATGTCCTGCCTCTACAAGTTTCACAAGTGTTTGCGGCGCTCTAAACCTATCGCCAAATGCTTCCATTAGTCCTGTACTCGCAAATAGCATCGTATCTAGCCCTACATAATCCGCTAATTCAAATGGTCCCATTGGATAGTTCAAACCAAGCTTAATTGCCTTATCAATGTCCTCTTTACTTGTAATTCCTTCTTCATACATACGCATGCACTCTAACATATGAATAGCAATTGCCCGCGACGTCACAAATCCTTGCATATCTTTCACAACAACCGTTTCTTTCCCAATTCCTTCTGAGACTGTTCTTACTGCTTGTATCGTACTTTCTGCTGTAACCACTCCTCGTACAATTTCAACGAGCTTCATAACAGGAGCGGGATTAAACCAATGCATCCCCACTACTTTTTCTGGACGACTTGTTACACTTGCAATTGCAGTTACACTTAATTCAGACGTATTCGTTGCTAGAATAGTAGATTGCGATGTATACAAATCTAGCTTTTGAAAAATCTCCTTCTTTAACTGTAATATTTCTGGTACTGCTTCAATAACAAGCTCTACATTTTGGCAAGCTTCTTCCAATATAACTGTAGAAGTAATATGAGCTAGAATGCCATTTTTTTCTTCCTCTGTCATACGTCCTGCGTTCACGAAACGACTCAAGCTTTTGGTGATAGTTCCATAAGCTTTTTGTAAACTTTCTTCTGATATATCATACATTTTCACATGTTTATCGCCCATCGCTAACGCTTGGACAATTCCACTTCCCATAATTCCTGCACCAATTACTGCGATATTTTGAATCATTATTTTCCTCCTTTAATTATTTTCTTTTCATTTCCACAACATACATTTCAACAACGAATCAATACTTTTCGAAATAGTCTTGCATATTCACGAGAAATAAATGTCCCCTTGATTCTCTATCTTCTCTCTAATTATTCATACACGAACTCGCTCAATTACATCTAATTGTTCCAATCTCTCAATCTCTAACTTCGATAATCCAAGCTTTTGCAACACTTCTTCGGTATGCTCACCAAGCTTCGGTGGATTCGCAAATGCATGACTCGTATGTGTAAATACATATCCTTTCTCATTTACTAGATGCCTTGTAAATGGTGACGACGATAATTCATTTGTCTCCAAAACAGGCGCTAAACAACAATCCACTTCCATCGCAAATTTCGTCCAGTACGCCAATGGCTTACTAGCAAAGAGTGCTTTCATTTGCTCATAAATGATTTGACCATCTTGAGTTAGTTCATATTGCTTATCCCCCCATTCTACTCTTCCTACCGCTTCACAAAAGGAATGCCAAAATTTCTGTTCAACTGCTCCGAGCGCAACAAACCTTTCATCGCTCGTTTCGTAGAGGGAATAACATACAATCTTACCGCTAAGCAAATCTAGCCCATGACGTTTGTTATACATTTTTTCAAGCATGATATGATTGTTCATTAACATCATTAAGCTATCTGTGAGGGAAATATCGTGATAACTCCCTTCCCCAGTTCGCTCTCTTTGAAACAATGCTGCCATAATTTTTTCTGAAGCCATCATTCCGCCTATCTCATCCCCAAGGGTAATTTTGGGATGAACCGGAATTCCTTCTTGATCTTTCAACTGTGCTAATACGCCGCTTACTGCCATAAAATTTATGTCGTGGCTTGCAAGATTCGAATGTTCTTTATTTTGTCCATATCCAGTTAATGAAGTATAAATGATACTTTTATTTATCCGTTTAACTTCTTCATATCCAAGACCAAGACGGTTCATTACGTTAGGCCGAAAGCTTTCTATTAAAACATCAGATTTTTGAAGAAGTTTTTTCACTACCGCTACTCCTTCTGGATGCTTTACGTTTATTGCAATACTTTTCTTGTTACGATTATTCGCATAAAAAAACGCCTGATTACCAGATTCCAACCCTCTTGCTAAATCACCATAAAGCGGTTCTACCTTTATCACTTCTGCACCTAAATCAGCAAGGCGAAGTGCTGCATACGGACCTGGTAAGTAGTGAGAAAAATCAACAACTGTTATTCCTTTCAACATCATAAGCCCATACCCTTCGCAATTATGTTTTTCATAATCTCATTCGTACCAGCATAAATCGCGCTTACTGGAATATCACGATAACGCCGCGCAATCTCGTATTCTTCCATATATCCATATCCACCGTGCAATTGTATGCACTCTGCTGACACTTTTTTTGCAAGATCTGTCAGCCACCACTTCGCCATCGATACTTTCGTTACGATGTTCTCACCATTCATGTGATTGGCAATACAGTCATCGACAAATGTTCTGCCAATTTCAATTTCCGTATACATCTCTGCTAATCGAAACTGTACTGTTTGAAAATCGCTTATACTTTTCCCAAATGCTTTTCGCTCTTGGACATAGTTTTTCGTTATATGTAGCATCACTTCCGCGGCTGTTTTAGCTGCAATTGCAACAATGAGACGTTCTTGCTGCAACTTTTCCATGAGATAATAAAAACCTTTTCCTTCTTCCCCTAACAAATTCGAAGCAGGCACTTTTACATCTTCAAAAATAAGTTCTGCTGTATCTTGACTATGTAAGCCGATTTTTTTTAGTTTTTTTCCTCTTTTAAATCCCTCCATTCCTCTTTCTAAAAAAAGTAGACTAATGCCTTTATGAGCCGGTTTAATATTTGTATCTGTCTTACAAACAACGATAACTAAATCTGCATGAATACCATTTGTAATAAATGTTTTTTCTCCATTCACGACATAATAATCACCTTCTTTTCTTGCAGTTGTTCGAATACTCGCTAAGTCCGAACCTGCTCCTGGCTCCGTCATCGCAATTGCAGTTATACATTCACCGCTTACACATTTTGGTAACCAACGTTTCTTTTGTTCTTCTGTTCCATACTGCATGAAGTATGGAACGACAATGTCATTGTGCAAACCAATTCCGATTAAACTTGATCCAACCTTTTCAAGTTCCTCGTTAATGACAACCGAATATCCAAAATCAGCACCTGCTCCACCATACCGCTCATCTACCATTGGACAAAGAAAACCTTTACTCCCCATTCTTGTCCAAAAAGCACGAGGAATTATTCCTTCTTTTTCCCATTCGTTATAGTATGGATATGCTTCCTTTTCTAAAAATTTATGAAAAGCATGACGAAAAATGTGATGCTCCTCCTGTAAATATTTATGCCTCATCATATCCTCCCCTTAGCTTCCGTTTCTGCATTACGCAAAATAAACTTTTGAATTTTACCGCTTGCATTTCTTGGCAGTTGTTCAACAAACACATAGCGACGTGGACGTTTATAATCAGCAAGCTTATCACTTGCTTTGCAATACTCATCTAATATCTCTTCGGTAAGAGACTGATCTTTTGAAACGATGTATGCTAGAACACTTTCTCCCCAAAGCTCATCTTTCTCTCCAAGCACCGCAACATCTAAAACACTTTCATGTGTATACAAAAAATCCTCGACCTCACGTGGGTAAATGTTTTCTCCACCACTAACAACCATATCGTCAACGCGATCCGCAACGTATAAATAACCATCTGTATCTACATACCCCAAATCTCCTGAATGGTACCATCCTTTATATAATGCTTTTGCTGTTGCCTCTTCATTGTTGTAATACCCTTTCATCAAACAGGAACCTCGCACAATAATTTCTCCAATTTCATACGGTCGTAATATATCATTCGGCTCAGATGGTCCTTCTTCATTTGGACGGACAACACGAATTTCATGATTATAAGCAGCTTTTCCTGCAGAACCTACTTTAGTAAGTTGCTCATTCTCTCGTAAAAAAGTAACTGCCGGTCCCATTTCCGTCATACCATAAGCTTGTACTAATGAAACATTCAATTTTTCATCACAAGCTTTTACAAGTGCCGGTGCCATTGAAGCTGCTCCATATAAACCGTACCTAAGAGAAGATAAATCATACTGCATTAAATCTTCCTGCAACATCATATTCCACATTGTAGGTGCCGCAAACATAACAGTAACCTTCTCTTTTTCAATCGTTTCGAGCACATTCTTTGCATCGAAATGGTGTAGAATAATATTCGCCCCGCCGCTATGTACCCTTGGAACGAAGCAACAATGCAGCTCAGCACAATGAAACATCGGTGCTGTTACAAGACCGCGACTATTCTCGGTATAATGTAAATATGCGATTCCTATCAAGCTTTGATCGATAATTTCTTGGTGACGGTGAAGTACTCCCTTCGGATAACCGGTTGTTCCACTTGTATACATAATGGAACAAATATCATCTTCTTTTACTTCTACTGTTTCAAAATCCGGTAATGCATTGAATAATTTTTCTTCATATGAAATAGAAAACGATGGATGATTTTGGTCAATGTACCAGAACTGAATATGAGGAAATTGTTTATAAATGCTTTGTACTTGAGAGGATAATTGCTGTTCAAAAAGTACGATTTTTGGAGAGGCATCTTCTAATATATAAATGAGTTCTTGTGGTTTTAATCTGAAATTGATTGGGTTAAATATGGCGCCAATTTTTGCACAAGCGAAACATGTAGTTGCTAGTTCACTACTATTAAAGAGAAATGTCGAGACACGGTCACCTTTTTGTATACCACTTTTTTGGAGCGCATAAGCTAGCTTATTCACCTGTTCATTCCATTCTGTATACGTCCAGCGAATATTTTTTTTCGGTTCAACAATCGCTTCTTTATTTGGATAATTTCCAGTAGTCAGTTCAAGCAAATTTCCAATCGTTATATACAATACGTTTCCCCCTTTCGAATAAAAAGTTTCTCATATAGAGCATGTCACAATGCAGTAACTCAGAGATATTATAACAATTTTCAGAATATTTTAACAGTATTTCTTTCGACAAATCCTTGCCATGTGTTTGTAGGTGAACAAGAACATAAAAAATTTACTTTTTAGTGGAGGGGGTGACCCTCCACTCCATACTTCTATCTTTCTTACACTTCACTTAATACATTTTCCTCTTTTCGTTCTACCTTCTCAACCATATTCCCTTCCTCATCCCACTTCACAGCGCGATAATAGGCATCATGATAAAAAGTGAACCATGCTTTCTTTTCTGTGCCATACTTCATCCATTTTTGCTTATGTTCAATTGAAGTCATTGGATAATCATCATATGCCATCACCCATAATACGTTTTGATGAGCATGCGTTGGCAAGAGATCCGCTAAATGAAGCATCGTTTCTCCTTTACTTTCAAGAACAATTACAGCATGACCATCACTATGCCCTCCTGTATGTACCATTCTGATTTCATCTGAAATTTGTATTTCGTCTTTGAAAGTGACAATTTGCTCTACAATTGGCTCCCAATTTTCTTTCCAATATGTATTACGAGAGCGGATATTAGGGTTTTTCATTTCATTCCATTCTATTTCTGATACATACACTTTTGCATTTGGAAACGTCGGAACAAGCTCACCATCTTCCGATTTTGTTAATCCTGATGCATGATCAAAATGAAGGTGTGTCATTAATACATAATGAATATCTTCAGCTGTTAGACCGCGCTCCACTAGAGAATGTTCAACTGACGATTCTTCTGTTACCCCTTGATTCCGCTTCATTTTTTCATTCATTTTATTATTTCCAATTCCTGAATCAATGAGCATATTTCCTTCTTTCGTTTGTACAAGCAACGGATCTGTTCTTAAATAAATATGATTTGTATCATTATGTTTATATTTGCGTGACCATAAGATTTTTGGTACGACACCAAACATCGCTCCCCCATCTAAATGAGTGTTCCCTCCGCGGAGCCATGTCACTTTTATTTCTCCGATTTTTAAAGATTCCATTCCACATTCCCCCTTTTCCATTTTACCCCGCTATTCGTGTGCAGTAAGACTCCCACCTCAAAATGCAGCAAATGCAAAGAAGTTAGTCGGGGAATCAACTGCCCGTAAAAGCCCGATTGGTGCGGGCTGATTAAAGTTCCTCTTTATTCTAACACAAAATTCAGAATGTTTTTTTACAACAAAAAAACCTGCGCATTACTGCGCAGGTTTTGTTCTATATTTCGCTTCAACACGATAAATACGATGTCCTTTACTAGAAAACTTCTCTTCGTATTCCGTCATAATGTTACCTTCGAAATCACTGTTATGAAGATCTAAGCTAAGGAATGTGAGTAGCATGCCATATTCAGCCATACTCATAAGAGAGTATTCAAATAAACTTTGGTTATCCGTTTTAAAATGAATCTCTCCGCCTGTTACTAACACTTCTTCATAATTGCGTAAAAATGTTTTATACGTTAAACGACGCTTCTCGTGACGATTTTTTGGCCATGGATCTGAGAAGTTTAAATACACACGGTCAATTTCGCCTTCCGCAAAGAAAACTGTTAAATCTTCAGCATCTTTATTAATTAATTTTAAGTTTGGTACTTCTTCTTCAATTAACCTATCAAGCGCATCTACGATAACACTTGTGAATTTTTCAATTCCGATATAGTTAATATGCGGATTCGCTTTTGCCATCTCATAAACGAAACGACCACGACCTGTTCCTACTTCAATATGGATCGGATGGTCATTTCCAAACACTTCTTTCCAATTGCCACAACGCTCCTCTGGGTTTCCAATTACAAACTGTGAATACTCATTAATTCGATCCATTGCATATGGTTTATGTCTTAAACGCATAGATGTCTTCCTCTCTTTACCAGACTATTTTTAGAAGGTTTATTCCTTCTTTCTTTTTTAATCAATCTATCAAACAAAAAACCAAGTACGTACGAGCACTCGGTCCGTTTCTTTCAAGTATAAGGTGTTCCATTTTGATACAAACTACAAAGAGCATAGAACGAAACTCTCCTGTAGAAACGTTTCGTTAGCCAATGATTAGCTACTCCATGACGAAATAGAAAATTTCTCTTACTTGTTCAAATTGAACAACAATCGAAAGGATGATCCAATCATGCCGATTAATCAACAACATCAATTAGAAATTTTAAAAGATATTCTAGTCAATCACCAAAGCGATTGCTGTGGAACGGTTTCTGAGTGCGAACAATTAGAACGGCTCATTCAATCATTGCTTGCAAACGATAGTGTGAACAGCGATGTAAAAGCAATGCTAAACGATGTATATTACTATAGTCAATCGGGTAAATATTCTCCTGATTTAGACAATCATATTTCCAATAATCAAGAGCAACTCACGCAATGGATTTCTGGAATGGACAATTTCTCTTAAATTATTTATTACTCTGAAGCAAGTAGTTGCTGTAAATATTGATGCCAATATTCAGCTTCTGCTTGCTGTTTTTTTGTTGTATGCCATTGAACAGATAAAATAGTTTGTGCCACTACATACCACTTCATACGATGAACCAATGATTCATTCATTTCAATTCCATAATACGCTAACCATTCGTCCCATTCGTGACGCGGAACATACCAATATAATAACATACCAAGATCAAGAGCAGGATCCGCAATAAGCGCTCCATCCCAATCAATTAAAAATAATTCATCTTCGTTCGATAATAACCAATTGTTATGATTGACGTCACAGTGGCACACGACAAACTCATCATGTTCAACATCTTTCAGTGTGGTTTTTAAATATCGTAGCCCTGTCTGAATCGTTTCATCCGTTCTTAAATCTCCTCTTAAAACAAAATACAATTGTTGCAATAACTCCTGCGCATAGAGCGGCTGTTTTCCAAGCCTTTGTATCATCTGCACAAGCGCTTTAGATGAATGTATTTTTTTTAAAAGCTTTGCAACACGCTCAAGTTTCATATCCTCTGGCTCTAGCTTTTGCCCTGGAAGCCACTTTTGAGCTGAAATCACATCACCGTTCGTCACTCTTCTTGTCCAAAGTAATTTTGGAACAATTCCTTCTGCTGACAATACCGCTAAAAAAGGCGATGTATTCCGCTTTAAAAATAGCTTTTGTTGTCCATTTTGCGCAATATATGCATCGCCTGTTGCCCCACCAGCTGGTATAAGACTCCACTCTTCTCCTAATAATTGTTCCAACCATTCCATATTCATTACCCGTTAACAAATCCTTATCTTTTATAGTTATGAAAAGAAAAACCGCAACACCTTTTGAAGATGTTGTGGATTCATATGAAAACTCCCGCCACTTAGCTCCTTTGGCTCTTAAAGTAGGGGTTTCTCGTGTTAATCATCTCTAACAGATGATTAACACGAGTAGAGTTGACACAGCTGCCTGATGCACAACCCCTCTATTCCATTGGCAAACGCCCCTGGAACTAATTTTTTAATATATTGTATAAAGACAGTTACTAGCAATTCATCTTCATCCTCAAAGACTATACTAAGCATATTCCTTGAAAGTGGAGTTTTCTTACTTTTTTTGATAAAAGAAAACTTGGCATGGGCCAAGAAATCAAAACAAACTAACCGTCTATTCTTTTATATTTTACAAAACCAATAATACAATGACAACTTATCGAAATCGTCACCTTTGTCAATTCTACATTTATTATATTCTCATCGTCAAGTAGCGATTTGTCACATTATCGCCAATATATACGAGCTAATCGGAACCATTTGAAGTTCACTTCCTTGAAATGAAGAAATCGGATGTACTTTCGCTTTTGTACTGTCTGCTAATACGTACCACATTTCGTGTTTCGGCAGTGAAATCGTTTCTAATTGCACACCATTATGAAACAACACCACAATTTCCTTCCAAGGACCGAACTTTCCTATATTTTGTAAATGATAAGCAACAACAGTAGGAGATGTTTGTAAAAATGTCATATGCTTCTTTATAAGATTCGCTGACTGTAAGCGAAACGCTCTATGTGCCTTACGAATCGCAATCAAGCCTTGTATATAAGCAATTGTTTCTATTTCTTTCTCTTTTTGATCCCAATCGAGTTGATTAATTTCGTCAAGCGCATTATAACTATTTTCATTTCCTTTCTTAGAACGATAAAACTCTTGTCCTGCATGTAAAAATGGAATTCCTTGTGAGAGTAATGTCATCGCTGTCGCTAAACGATGACGCCTTTTTTGCACTTCTTCCGTTTCCTGATTGCTACGCACGAGTTTATCCCACATCGTCATATTGTCATGACATTCCACATAGTTAATACTTTGAATGGGTTCTAAAAATAACCCGTCTCCTTTTTCATTTACAAGACTTCCTGTTAACACATATTGCAAATGCGCGGGGTCTACACTTCCTCCAAATGCAAAACCACGTTTACTTACATCAAACGTGCTACCTTTTATTCCATCACGAAATTGATCGTTGAACTGCGCGATTTGTGGCATTTTGTTTGCATTGTTAAGCGTTGCCTTCTCTTCTGCCGGAAGCGGTGTTTGTAAATCCCAGCCTTCCCCTAATAACAGTGCATCCTTTTTTCTTTTCCTTATTTCCTTTTCTAATTCATTCATCGTTTCTACATCTAAAATTCCCATTAAATCAAATCGAAAACCATCCACGTTATATTCAGTAAGCCAATATAAAACAGAATTAATAATAAATTTCCGCATCATTTTTCGCTCTGATGCTAGATCATTCCCAACTCCAGTTCCATTTGATGGCATACCATTTTCATCATGTCTGAAATAGTATCCTGGTACAAGCTTTTCAAAAGATGATGTTTCTCTTTCATATACATGGTTGTATACAACATCCAAAATAACGCGGAGTCCATGCTCATGAAACTTTTCAATAAGTTGTTTACATTCCTTGATTCGGTTATAAGGGTCGGTAGGATCACTTGCATACACTCCCGTTGGAACGTTGTAATATAATGGATTATAGCCCCAGTTATACGTTACAAAAGGGGTCGTTTCATCTACTCCAGCAAAATGATGAAGAGGTAAAAGCTCAACATGTGTAACTCCTAATCCTTTTATATAAGAAAAGGCCGTCTCTGTCCCAAGTCTCCCCTTCGTATTCTCTTCTGTTAATCCAGTATATGTCCCCTTTTTTTCCACACCACTATTTGGATGCATAGTGGCATCACGAATATGCAATTCATAAAGGATTGCATCCGTAAAAGATTCAAGTTTAGGTAATGAATTTTGTTCTTTTACATATGTCTTCGCAAGATCAATTACAATTCCATACTTACCATTCACCGATACCGATTTTGCATATGGATCTACAACTTCATTCCATATTAAATTAATACAAACGAGAAATGTATACCTTGCTAATTCAAAGTCTCCTTGTAAAATACGAGACCAAACACCATTCTCTTCTCTTTGCATCTCATAATCCGTATACTCTTTATCATTTTTATAAATTCTTACTTTCGCAAGTCTTGCAGTTGGTGCCCACATTTTAAAAGTTGTTTTTTCCTTTCTATAACAAGCTCCTAAATCGCTACCATCATAATAATATTTTTCATCAAATACAGCCGTTCGAATAACCGCTCCAATTTGTAAATCTGTTTCTTCATTCCGCTCATCCCGCACTGTATAATACTTCCCCACATCAAGTGGATATTCTATATAACATTCATACTTTGTTACATCTGCAAGGGAAATAATTTGAGCAACCTTAAGCTCCCATACATGATTTCCTTCCTGCATAAAAAATGTCCGGCTTGTTCCATACGTATGCGGGAGCAAAATTGTAATTTTATTCATTTCATCTAAATAAGCTTCAAATGGACGCTTTACTTTCAGCATAAAAAATCACCATCATTCTCGAAATTAAAATGAAACTATATGAATACAATTTGAAAAACCGACATAAAACCCAATCTTTAGGTGGGAGAGAGCAACTGGCCATTCATAGAAGCGGTCAGAACCTCTTCCTGCCCCGTGCAACGCTAAAACAAAGAGAGAAAACAAGTAGCGATCACTTTTTGCTTTACATAACAGGGGATTTTATGTTGAAAAATCAAAATAGATTTATATATCTGTAAGAAATAGGTATCCCCTAAAGATAAAGTGAAACTTCCATCAGTGGGGGTTTTCTTCATCTTCCACCCATCTCCCTTGTTTCTCTCTGAATATTGAGGTGGGGGGTCTTACTGCCCGAAAATAACAGGATAAATGGGACGTTACACAAACTTACTATTTTCTATAGTATATTCACATTCATAAGAAACGTTTTCACACTTTAAGATTCTGTAACTTTATTTCATAAATTGACTCATACTTTGGAGTTTGATGGATGTGAGACTCATACAATGTAATCGTATCAGCCTGAAACAATATCGCATCTAATTGCTTCAGATCTTTAAGATTAAATGTTTCTTCTCCCATCCACTTACGAGCAACAGTAATATGCGGATGATAGGGACGTGTTTCAAGCGAAAAACCGTTTCTTTCACAAATAGCATGCACCTGTTTTTGCATATCAAATAACGCTTGATTTTCTTTTAATCCAGCCCAAAATATACGTGGGCTCTCTACTAGGCCAAATGTAGAAAAATTTTGCAGCGTGAGATCTAATTCCGTTTTATTTGTAAGGAGTTGTAATCCTTTCTCTATTCCTTTCAATTGTTCCTGCGCCGCACTCCCTAAAAAAGCAAGTGTAATATGATAGTCTTCCTTATATACCCATGAGCGAAATGGCAACTTATCCTTCATTTCTTCTTTGTAATTTCCAAGTATTTCTTTTATATGATCCGGCAGGGTAACTGCTAAAAAATAATGTGGTACCATTTGTATCTTCTCCTTTCTTGTTATTGTTGCTTTTCTTTTGTATCTCATTCAATTGGATAAAAAGAATCCGCTCCCTAAAATAGGGAGCGGTCATATATCACAGGAAAATCAACCTATTTCGCTAATTCATAAATTGCCTGTGCATAAATTGCTGTTGCTTTTAGTAAATCTTCTATTTCAATATACTCATCTTTTTGATGAGCAAGTTCTTCTTTTCCAGGGAAAAGCGGACCGAATGCTACACCAGCTTTTAATGAACGAGCATATGTACCGCCACCAATTGCTAATAGCTCCGCTTTCTCTCCTGTTTGTTCTTCATACACACGTTGTAATGTACGAATTAAAACATGATCTTTATCAACGTGATGCGGACGTGAGTTAGAATAATCAGCTACTTGGAAGCCTTTGTTGCCGACATAGTCTTTTAATTTCTGCACCGTCTCTTCAAAATTCGTTGTTACTGGATAGCGCACATTTAAACCTAAGTTTCCGCCTTCTTCTTTCGTATAAGAAAGGCGACCTACATTGACTGTTAACGGTCCGCTAATTTCATCTTTATAAGCGATTCCTGCTTTTTCTCCAAGCGTATCATTCGTAAATGTTTCTGTAACAAACGCCGCAAATGAAGCGCCTTTACCGTCAAGAGCAATCGTTGTTAAAAAGTTCGCTAATAAGAGTCCTGCATTTTCACCTTTTTCAGGAGTAGAACCGTGAGCTGAAACTCCTTCTAATTGTAGTGTCACGGTATTTCCTGCTACATTTGCTTTACCTGTCTTCTTCACAGTTTGTAAGTATTGTTCATAAGCATTGCTGAGTTCCTCTGCTTTTTCAGTCGTAATCACTGCTTCCGCAAAATCAGGAACCATATTTAAACGGCGACCTGAAGCAAATGAAACAAGCTCATATTCCCCGCCTTCTGTTTCGCTATTCTTTTGCACAACTTGTATATCAGAAATCCCTTTTTCCGCATTAATAATAGGAAAATCTGCATCTGGCGCGAACCCCATTGTTGGCATTTCTTCATTTTTGAAATAATGATCGACACATTTCCAGTTGCTTTCTTCATCCGTTCCTAAAATCATGCGTACGCGTTTTGAAAGCGGCAATCCTAATTCTTTTACAATTTTCATTGCATAGTAAGCAGCCATTGTTGGCCCTTTATCATCAATTGCACCGCGTGCAAAAATCTTTCCGTCACGAATATCAGCGCTGTATGCAGGAGTTGTCCAACCATCTCCTTCTGGTACAACATCAACGTGACAAAGAATGCCAACTAACTCTTCTCCTTGTCCCATTTCAAGATGCCCTGCATACCCTTCTAAATTTTTAGAAGTAAATCCTTCTACTTCCCCTTTATGTAACATGAAGGATAATGCCTTTGCTACACCTTCTCCAAACGGTGCACCTTCTTTTTCCGTTTCTTCTTCCCATACACTTTTAATTTGCAGGAATTGCTGCGCGTCATGAATTAATTCATCTTTTCTTTTCTCAACTTCTTCTGTCCAATTAATTGCTGACATAACTCATTCACCTCTTCTATATTCTCTCTTTCATCATAGCAAACGAAAATCCGATATGACAACAGGAGAACATCCAATAATGAACAATTTTAATTTTTCAGACACTTCATATTAGTTTTTCTTTTATTTTTCTAAAAAAATTTGCAGGAATTTGGCGTTTTACGTAGAAATTTATGTGGTAGTTGATAGAAGAGACATAGAATGTCAACTACCAATATTTTTATATTTTATTATTTGTTAAACTTTTGTAAAATTTAACTAGGTTAAAGCATGAAATTTGTCAAGTGGAGTACAATGGAAGTAAGGACCTTCTTTCCTGAATGGGGTCAAAAAAACTAGTAGAGGAGTGGTTTTCTCTTGAAACCTACGACTACTCGTATGCTAACACGCATTAAATCAATTTATATGTACATCAATGAGAATGGTACGGTAACGACGAAAGACCTTGTAGATGAGTTCGGGATCACACCGCGAACAATACAACGTGATCTGAATGTGTTGCAATTTAATGAACTCGTGTATAGCCCTTGCCGCGGTAAGTGGACAACAACAGGAAAGAAAGTGAGAATGACCTCATAACGAAAACAATTGTATCTAAAATATAATACATACCCCTTTCTGTAAAATCAGAAAGGGGTTCTTTCTATTTTTTAGAATCGGTCTCAATCTTGACTCTCTGTTTGAACTTGATACGTTTTTAACATTTCCACTTCTTCATCTGTTAATTCACGGTATTGACCAAGTTCTAATTCTCCATCTAACACTAAAGGTCCCATCTCCGTTCTCTTTAAGTAGACAACCTTTTTCCCTACCGCTTCAAACATGCGCTTTACTTGATGGAATTTTCCTTCTGTAATGACAAGCTCGATTTCAGACACATCATCGCTTTTCAAAATTGTAAGTTCACCTGGCTTCGTTTCATAGCCATCATCTAAAATAACACCTTTTGCAAATTCTTCTACATCTTTTTCTGTTACAACTCCAGCTACGTGTGCATAGTACTTTTTCGGAACGTGCTTTTTCGGAGATAATAACTGATGCGTAAGCTTCCCATCATTTGTTAATAATAGGAAGCCTTCTGTATCAATATCAAGTCTTCCAACTGGAAACGGATCAAAGATTGCATCTTCTAATTCCAATAAATCAACAACTGTTTCATGATTATCATCTTCTGTTGCCGAAATGACCCCTTGTGGTTTATGCATCATTAAATATACAAATTCCTTATATTCAACAATCTCACCGTGAATCGTAACCTCTTGTTCTTCTACATTCACATGAAACTTCGCATCTTTTACTGAAATTCCATCAATTTTTACAACGCCATCCTTTAATAACTTCTTTACTTCTTTTCTACTTCCGTATCCCATATTTGCTAATAATTTATCTAATCTCATTTTTTCACCTTCTTGTATTTATCATAGAAAAGGGGACGTGTATTACGCCCCTTTTGATTTCATCTTTATTTTCAGCTTACCGCCAAGCTTACGCTGAATCTTCTCTAAAGCTTCTCCGCTAAATACTCTTTCAAGTACACCTGTGCGAATCGCTAACAATCCGTAAGTAAGGCCACCAATACCTGCACAAACCGCAACTGTAATCAGTGCACCAAATCGGCCCTCAGGCGAAATCACAAAGGATAAAATTCCTTGTGATAGTTTTACGACAATGACCATCACAATTGTTAATATTGCAATTTGGAATGTTCGTTTATATACAACACCGAATGAATAGTGTGCATGTTTTCGAATTTGTTTATTCGTATACCAAATGGAAGCTAGGAATCCAATACCTGTTGCTAAAACAGCTCCAACTGTACCGAAGTAACGAATTAAAATCACATTACATAAAAACTTCAAAATAACGCCCATGCCAAGCGCAATAACCGCATGCTTCTGCTGATTAATCCCTTGCAATATCGCTGCAGTCACTGTAAATAACGCGAATAATAACGCAACTGGCGCATACCACATCAATACTTGTCCACCTAATGGATCCTTTTCATAAAACGCTGTATAAATCGGATACGCAAGCGTCGAAATACCAACTACCGCTGGTAATGTCAAGAACATATTTGCCTGGAATGTTTGTGTAATTTGTAGTTTTAAATAGCGAAATTGTTTTTCTGTAAATGATTTTGTAATTGCTGGAACAAGAGTTAAACTAAACGCCGTTGCAAGTGACACAGGAATCATAATTAATTTATGCGTCCACATCGTAAAAATACCAAGTGCTCGCTCTGCAATATCACCTTGTCCAATCGCTTGCATAATAGAGTTGAATGTTAATGTATCAATTTGTTGATATAAAGGAATTGTTAATCCAATAACAACATAAGGAATTGCATATGCAAATAATTCTTTAAATAATTGAATTGTACTTACTGTTGATTCTGGTACAGTTTGTTCAATTAAATATTGATCGAGATGCTTTTTGCGTTTTAACCAGTACCATATTAATACACCAAGCGCTCCCACAGCTGAAACAAACGCTGCGAAAGTTGCCACTCCAACTGCTGCCGCTACTGATCCACCTATTACTTTAATGACAATAAAACTACCCACTAATAAAAAGATAATGCGAATAATTTGTTCAATAATTTGCGATACCGTAGTCGGTCCCATCGATTGATGACCTTGGAAATAACCACGAATTAAACTTGCTGCTGGTACAACAATAAGCGCAAAACTTACGAGGCGAATAATCATCGTAACATCTTCTATACTATTGTGTACACGTTGTTTACCAAGCATTGCCTCAGCAAATAATGGCGCAGACATGTAAAGAACTAAGAAGGAAAGGATTCCTGTTGCAATCATCATAACCATTCCCGAGCGGAACATTCTCCGGCTCGTCTTATAATCTCCAAGCGCATTATATTTAGAAACAAACTTTGAAACAGCAAGCGGCACTCCCGCCGTTGCAATACTTAAAAAGATCGTATATGGAATATATCCATACGTATAGAGCGTTCCGCCTTCTGTGCCAACTAAGGCATGAAATGGAAAGACATAAATCATGCCTAGAAACTTAACTAAAAAAGTTCCTAACGTCACAATAAGCGTTCCGCGCAGAAATTTTGAATCGGACATAGATGATCCTCCTACATATATAACGCTGAACTCTAACCTTTGTATTGTACCACAATTCTTCAGCGAAACAGTATATCACTGAATTTTTCTTTTCTACGAAAACATGCTATTCTTTTAGGCAGGAAATGTAGAAAATGAGGTCGATATACTATGCATTATGATGTGATTGTCATCGGAGGAGGCCCTTCAGGATTAATGGCCGCAATCGGTGCTGCTGAAGAAGGCGCACGCGTCTTGCTTCTTGATAAAGGAAATAAACTAGGACGTAAGCTTGCGATTTCTGGCGGTGGACGCTGCAACGTAACAAACCGCTTACCGCTTGATGAAATTGTGAAACATATACCAGGAAACGGTCGCTTTTTATACAGTGCCTTTTCTATCTTTAATAATGAAGATATTATTACGTTCTTCGAAAAGCTTGGTGTAAAGCTAAAAGAAGAGGATCATGGGCGCATGTTCCCTGTCTCAAATAAAGCGCAATCAGTTGTCGACGCTTTATTAACAAGACTAGAAGAACTAGGCGTTAAAATGCGTACGAACACACCTGTTGAAACGATCGAATATGAAAACGGTCAAACAAAAGCCGTTGTTCTCCAGACAGGCGAGGTTCTTGAAACAAATCATGTTGTAATTGCTGTTGGCGGAAAATCTGTCCCTCACACTGGTTCAACTGGGGATGGCTACGCTTGGGCTGAAAAAGCGGGACATACAATTACAGAACTTTTCCCAACGGAAGTCCCAATTACTTCAAACGAACCATTTATTCGTGACCGTACATTGCAAGGTCTTGCTTTACGCGATGTAAACTTAAGCGTATTAAATCCAAAAGGAAAAGCTGTCATTTCTCATAAAATGGACATGCTCTTTACCCACTTTGGTATTTCTGGCCCAGCCGCTCTTCGCTGTAGCCAATTCGTTGTAAAAACGATGAAAAAATTTAAAATGCGCGCAGTAGAAATGAGCATCGATGCACTGCCAGAAGAAAATAGCGAACAGCTCTTCCAACGCATGATGAAACAAATGAAAGAAGAACCCAAAAAAGGAATCAAAAATGTGTTAAAAGGATATGTTCCTGAACGTTATTTCCTATTCTTATTAGAAAGAAACGGAATTGACGGTAGCGAACAAGCTGGGCAAGTTTCACATGAAAAAATCCGTGCACTTGTGAAAGACTTCAAAGAGTTTAAAGTAACAGTAAACGGCACACAGCCACTTGAAAAAGCATTCGTTACAGGCGGCGGCGTTTCTGTTAAAGAAATTCATCCGAAAGAAATGGCTTCTAAATTAATGAATGGTCTATACTTCTGCGGAGAAGTTCTTGATATTCATGGCTATACAGGCGGCTACAATATCACTTCCGCTCTTGTCACAGGGCGAATCGCCGGAACAACTGCAGGACAAAACGCAAAAGTGCGGTACTAAAAAAGAAACACGGGTGGATTCTTCCCCCTCCTGTTTCTTTTTTGTTGCCTTATATAGCTTAGTAGCTTTATATTTTATATTGTTGAATATTATAAAGGGGAAAACATATGAGAAAAAAAGTCATGATATCTTTAATGTTAATGACGTTTCTTTCCGCTGTGGAAGGAACGATTGTTAGTACGGCAATCCCTCGTATAACGAGTGATTTATCTGGCGTTGAACTTGTTAGTTGGGTGTATGCAATTTATATGCTCGCAACTGCTGTCTCGACTCCAATCTACGGAAAACTAGCAGATTTATTCGGACGTAAAAAAGTACTGCTCATCGGTGCAGCCATCTTTTTAATCGGTTCTGCATTATGCGGAGTCGTGACATCGATGGAACAATTAATCGTCTTTCGCGCTCTTCAAGGTATAGGTGCCGGCGCTGTTATGCCAATTACAATGACGATTATCGGAGACTTATATAGCGAAGCAAAAGACCGTGCAAAAGCACAAGGCTGGATGAGTGCTGTTTGGGGCGTTTCAGGTGTTGTAGGACCGTTAGTAGGCGGATTTTTAGTTGACTCTCTTTCTTGGCGCTACATCTTCTTCTTAAACGTTCCATTTGGAATCCTTGCTTGTGTGATGATTGCCACTTCTTATAAAGAGTCGATCAAACCAGCGAAACATCATATCGATTATCCTGGTGCGATTATCTTCTCACTAAGTACAATCGCTTTACTTTACGCACTCTTAACAGGAAGCAGTAAGCAAAACTGGGGCGACATTACAATTATCGGCCTCCTAATCTTTGCAGCTGTTTCATTCATTATTTTCTTATTCGTTGAGAAAAAATCTCCGGAACCATTAATCCCGTTAGCACTTTTCTCAAACCGTACATTATCAACAATAAATGTACTAACGCTTATTGCTGGCGTAATGATCATTAGTATTACAATGTACCTTCCAATTTGGAGTCAAGGTGTATTAGGAAAAAATGCTACCGAAGCTGGAATTATTCTCATGCCAGTTCCCGTTATGTGGACATTTGGTGCGATTCTTTCCGGGAATTTAGTTGGTAAGTTGCAAACAAAACAAATTATTTTACTTGGAGCTAGCATTTTATCAGTCGCTACCTTCTTATTATTCATATTATCAACTCATTCACCAGCATTTCTAATTTATGTTGCGGTCGGACTATTCGGCTTAGGAATGGGACTTATTACACCAATTTATATGGTAACCATTCAAGCAGCTGTCCCTGCACATACACGCGGAACAGCAATTGGTTTAAACACATTTGTTAATACATTTAGCCAAACATTAGGTGCCGCTATCTTCGGAACAATCTTTAATACGATGATTCATGCACAAGGCATGCAAAATGTTGATCTTGTCTCAGGTGGACATGGCGGTACAACAAATGTAGTAACAAAATCACAAGAAGTATTAGCTTCGAGCGTACACATCATTTATATGAGTACATTTGCACTTGCACTACTTACACTATTTATCGGGTGGCTTCTATTAAAGCCAGCTACGCAAACAACTGAACAGTAAAAAAGAGGATGATCGTTCATAGCGATCATCCTCTTTCTATATATCGGCGATTTTTTAAATATATCCACCGTTTCTCACGATATATCGGCGATTCGACACAGAATATCGACCATTCGACAATACGTGACAACACTTACTCTTCATGTTCCACCACATATTTGAGCATAGACAATTTATTATTCCAAAACTGTTCATAATAGGAAAGCCACTGCTGTAATTCGGCCAACGGCTCAGGCTGCAACCGATATATCTTTTCTCTCCCAACTTTTCTTCTACTTACTAATTTCGCTTCTGAAAGAATGTGAAGATGTTTCGCTACAGCTGTACGACTCATTGGAAAATGATCTGTTATTTTAGAAATCGGCAATTCTTTTTCAGTTAATAACCGGAGTACTTCGCGGCGTGTTGGATCAGCAATTGCTTGAAAGACATCGTATTTCGCTGCTGATGAGGACACTTATCCTTCAACAACCTTTTTCAGTTTTTCATTTACAATTGTTACCCAGCCACCTGCCATTCTATCGCGAATAACAGAACTTTTCTCGTTTGCTTTCGGAAGAATTGTATCAGCCTGCTTCCATCCACCATGAATAAGAGTAAACTCCGTTTTATCTCCTAAATCTTTCAAAACAAATGAAACGACCCAACCATCTGTATCCCATGAAAAAGATAAACGATGAGGCTCATCAATTTCTAACACTTTACACGGAGATGGTCCAAAAGGTGATTGCACATGAAACTCATGCCCTACCTTAGGTTCAAAGTCATTTGGCATAAACCAAGATGCAATCCCTTCTGAAGTCGATACTGTATTCCATACTTTTTGAATAGGCGCTTCAAAAATAACTGTTTGTTTAATATCTTGTAATGTATTTTGCTCTTCCATATTATATCTCCTTTACGAGGCATCAAAATATAACACCTTTTGGTTTTACCTCTTGATAATATAACACCTTTTGGTTTCACGTCAAGAAACCTCCATTTGCCTGTTGAGAAATTATCAACATTTTTTCAACAGGACAAACACCAGTGCAACATTTCGTCATAATATACTCACAAAAGCAAACACATCTCAATCCTTAGCCTCCCTCCTTCCCTTGGGATTTATTTAGAAAACACATTGATATAAACGAGATATGTATACGCAATGTAATTTGAGCAGGTGGCGATTTTCAAAAACAATAAACTGACTACCTACTCACTCTTTTTCTTTAAAAATTTTTAACAATAAAAGGAGATGAAAGATATGTATTACTGCATTCATTGCTCTGAAATTCATCATGAAAGAGGTTTGACTGATCGAGTCTTCAAAAATGGTTTTTATATTGATCCATTCCTAGGTGAACGCTACCATCTCGGTATGTGTAAAGATGCTACCATTGGTGAAAAAGTTCTATCTACAAAAGAAAACCTGGCACCACAATCCATTATGAATGCTTTACCAACCCATATAATTTCTACTTAAAAACATAAAAAAGAGCTGGTTCCCCAGCTCTTTTTTATGTTTTATAGATAACCATTGCCGAAAAACAATAAATTTGATTTTCATCGTCATTAATGGATACACCAACTTGATATTTAATATCTACAAGCTGTTCGTCATTCAGCTTCTTTAGAAACACATTTACGGAGTCTTCCAAGTCCTTTTCATGACTTTCATCAAACACCTTAACGCGAATCATGTTAACACCATCCTAGATCACAGCTCTCCGCCGCTCGATTATTGCCACGGTGCGTATCTATGATGCGATAAAACTTACCATCTTCATATACATATCCGTCTTCTAACACATATTGCTTATCTTCAGTATAGACATAAAACTTACCTATCATAAATTTATTTGTATATAATTCTAAATAATTTGATTTAAATCTTGCTACTACCTTATTCGTAATATCAATTTTAATTGTGCGCCCCACCATCTCTCCCTCCTTTAAAAAGAACGGATTTAGGTATATTGTATTAACGATTTTGTATTTTATGATTAAAAAAGAGTGGATATGCCTTGTATTTTTCTGTGAGAGTTCCTCAGAATATCATTCCTTTTCACTTGCAGTTCTTTCAAAAAAAATGTTGTGATTTTTTATCTAAAAACAAGATTTAAAAAACGAACTAAAACCATTGACACGGATAGATAACATATGGTAATATAATAAATTTGATATTTTTATCCATATGTGTTATCATTACATATAGTTACCACATATGGAGGTGGATGATTTGTTTCAAATTGGTGATAAAATTGTTTACCCTATGCACGGAGCAGGAATAATCGAAGCGATTGAGGATAAAGAAGTGTTAGGAAAAATACGTCAGTATTGTGTAATACACATGGTTATTAGCGATATGCAAGTGATGATTCCTATGGATAAAGTAGAAAATTCAGGCATACGTTATGTTGTTGACAAAAATACATTAAACGATGTATTAGTTGACATTCATAATGGTGAAGCTGACCACTCACTCTCATGGAAACAAAGATATACCATGAACATGGAGAAAATGAAAAACGGGAAGCTTCTAGACGGTGCTGAAGTTGTTCGCGATTTAATTCGCCGCAATAAAGAAAGAGCATTAAATGCGAGTGAAAAACAGATGCTAGACAACGCGCGCAGAATTTTAATTAGTGAAGTTGCACTTGTGCAAAATGTTTCAGAAAATCAAGCAACTTATATCCTACAAGATACCATCAGTCATTAATCTAAAAATATATATTCAAATTGAAAAACTGATATACAACCTTTCTTTTTTGGTGAGAGAAAGCATCCGGGGCCATGCATAGAAGCGGTCAGACCCTCTTCCTGCCCCATGCCAAATAAAAACAAAAGGAGAAAACAAGTAACGGTCACCTTGTACTCTTCCCTTCAAACCAATACAAATAGCAGCATGACTCCAGTACAAGAACTAGAATCATGCTGCTTTATTTTTCGATTTTTTTAAGAAACAGTGTAATTGTTCCCTCTATTTGTTATTTAACATCACTAACAACTTTTCTTGACTATACATCCACACTGTAATAATTAAACAAGCAAGCGCTACTTCTGAAAGTGCCATAAATCCAATTGCATAATGACCAGTTAGTTGGAATAGTAACGTTAAAATTAACGGTGGGAAAAAGCCCCCTAAGCCGCCTAAAGCTGCAACAAGTCCGTTTACAACCCCTGCTTGCGCAGAAAAGTACATTGGTACAAGTTTGAAAATTGTTCCATTTCCAATTCCTGCGCAAAATGCGACGAGCAAGCAACCAAATGTATATACGTTCATACTTGGCATAAACGATAAAATAATACCAGATAGTGTTAAACCGATGAATACAAAGATTAAAATTTTAAATGGGTTAAACTTATCACCGAGCCAACCACCAATTGGGCGCATGGCTGTTGCCAATACGATGAATCCAGCTGTCCGCATACCTGCATCTACTTTCTCTAATCCAAAGTGAGATACTAAGAAGTTTGGTAAGTATACTGTAAATGCAACAAATGACCCAAAAGTTAAGAAATAGAAAATACATAAGAACCAAAGTTTTTCATTTTTGTATACACCTTTTAACTGTTCCATTAATGGTGTATTTACTTTTCGCTCACTCCGATCACCTAATAAAAAGTTCAGAAGTGCAAAAATAGCAAGTAAGATTAAAAAGGATTGCACAGTTGCTCTCCATCCAAATGAAGTCGCAATGACAGGTGCTAAGAAAGATGTAACTGCTGTTCCTGCATTACCTACACCGTAAATACCATTTACAAAACCGTGACGCTCTTTCGGATAATATTTCGGCAGAGACGTTACACCTACAGAGAATACAGCTCCGCCAATCCCTGCAAATAAACCGCCGATAATTAAATCCATCATCGAATTCGCAATACTAATATAAAAGACAGGGAATAATAGCATAATAAAGCTTATAAAGAATAATTTTCTCGCTCCGTAACGATTGGTCCAATAACCAATTGGTATTCGAAGCACCGACCCTAAAATAACAGGTACTGCTGTGACAAGGGAAATTTGTCCTGCTGTTAACGCAATGTCTACTTTAATAAATGGCATTAATGAAGATAAAATCACCCACACCATAAAACCAATAATAAGATTAGAAGTTTGTAAACCTAACTGAAAATTCGGACTTTTCATCCTTTTCGCCTCCTATTTTGCTCATTTTTTCACAATGTATATTAATTCCCTCCAGTCTAATCACGTACTTCCGTGATTAGACTGGAAAAAATCAACCACCGCTCACTGGGGGAATCAATGCAACAATATCACCAGATTTTATTTTGTCATCTTCATTCGCATATTCTTCATTGATAGCGACCATAATCTGCTCTGAAACTGCGATATGATGTTCTTTCGTAATAATATTTTTTAATTCTGCAACAGTAATATTTTCACAATCTACTTCTAACTCGTTTGTCCCCGCATCTTCTTGTAAATGTGCAAATAATAACACCCGAATCATTTTTTCATCTCCTTTCCAGGCTCCCCGTCTGGATAGAGTCACCATCTTCCCAAAACTCTTTTTTCCAAATCGGAACAATTTGTTTGATGCGCTCCATAATATATTCATTTGCTTCATATGCCGCTTTTCGGTGTGGTGTTGATACAGCAACAACAACGGCAATATCAGAAATTTGAAGTGTACCGATGCGATGTGTAATCGCAACGTGTGTCCCAGGCCACTTCTCTTTCACTTCATCTCCAATTTTCGCAAGCATTTTTCCAGCCATTGTCTTATAGGCTGCGTACTCTAAATATAACGTGCGACGCCCTTTCGTAAATTCTCTTACAGTACCAGTGAAAGTTGTCACAGCACCACATTCACGGCGAATCACTTTATTTGTAACCTCTTCAATCGAAATTGGTGTATCTACTACTTCATAATGTGAAATTGTCATCGTGCACCTCTCATCGTTTGTGTAAACCAATCCATGTATGCGTCTTCCTCTGTTATATGAAATGTTTTATACGCTTTTGGTAAACTTTGTGTAACCTCTTTCCATATAATGACCGCTATTACATTCTCCATTTTATCTAGTAAAGCAATATCTTCATTCCTCCGAAGCAAAACCACTTTTGGATAGTTTTCTTTTTTATATCCTTCAATCAAAATGAGATCTACTTCAAAAAATTCATATAGTCGAATAATTTCCTGTAAAGACCATTCATCCCGAAGAGAAGAAAGTGATAATAATCCTGCTCCTTCTACAGCACTTACGGCAGCGCCTGCTCGCCTATGACGTTCACTATCCTTTTGAGGTACTTCCGGGTAGCCACCATGTCCGTGATGCTTAATTGTGGCAACTTTCATACCTTCATCCGAAAAAGCTTGAATCATTTTCTCCGTGAGCGTCGTTTTTCCGCTATTTTGATAGCCAACTATTTGTAAGATTGGAGCGGTTCTGCCCACGGCCACTCACTTCCTTGGCTTGATTCTAGTAATAACACCGAAACTTTCATTCCTGCTTCAAATCCTCTTGTTCCTCCTGGCAATACAATCAAAGCATTGCTATCTGCAAGAGAAGAAATCGCACTTGATTTATCGAGCCCTACTGGTATAACTTGCAGCTGACCATTGATAAACGTTGCTTTCCCCCTTACAAATCGTGTAAATGGGTTTGCCTTTGGAAAATCTTTCTGCAATATAGCATCTGTACGATATGCATGTGGTTCTTTCGTATGAAGGAATGCTTGAATAACTGGATAAACGAGTAATTCAAATCCGACATAACAAGCAGACGGGTTACCAGATAACCCAAACAACAGCTTCCCGTTTACTTCAGCTACAGTTGTGACACTACCTGGTCGCATCGCTATTTTATTAAAAAGAACATTGGCATTTAATTTTTTATAAATAGCAGGCAAATAATCGTAATCACCTACCGAAACACCACCAGTTGTGATTAAAATGTCTACTTCATCCACCGCGGCTTTCACTGCCTCATAGCAAGCTTCTAAATCGTCAGCAAGTTGTCCATAATATCGTACTTTCCCGCCAGCTTTAACAATTTGAGCTGCGATCATATAGGAATTACTATTTCTAATTTTTCCTGGTTCAAGTGGTTCATGTACTTCTAACAACTCACTTCCCGTCGTTACAATCCCGACAACAGGCTGTTTCATAACGTTTACTGAACTGTAGCCAAATGTCGCCAAAAGTGCTGCTACACCTGGATTAATCTTCGTACCTTTTTTCACAAGTATTTGATTTTGTTTTACATCTTCACCTTTGAATGAAACATTATCACCTACTTGAAAAGAACGCTTTAGCTTCATATACGTTCTTCCGTTTCTTTCAAATCCCTCCGTAAGCTCTAACATAACTACCGCATCACAATCTTTTGGAATCGCTGCTCCTGTCATAATTCGAACCGCTTCGAAGGCCTTTACATCGTCTGTAAAAACAGAACCAGCTCCTATTTCTCCTATCACTTCAAATTCAATTGGATGCTCGTTCCCCGCCTCTTTCGTATCTTCTGCCCGAATCGCAAATCCGTCATATGGAGAGCGGTCAAAATGCGGAACATCGTGATCTGCCGCAACATCTTCTCCAAGAATTCTTCCGTAGCTTTCGGTAATAGAAACTTTTTCTATTTCACCTTGGTGTGCATATGTCATAACTCGCGCTACTGCTTCAGCAACTGGAATTGGTACTCGTTTTTCTAACATTGTTTTCACCCCATATTTGCAAAATATCACATCTTGATTACACTTTATATTGTACAATGCTAATTATAATAGCAATTACTTCAAGGAGGAATTCCATGTCTTCATTCACTCACTTTAACGACCAAGGCCGTGCCAAAATGGTCGACATTAGCGATAAAAAAGTGACAGTGCGAACAGCAATTGCTTGCTCTAGCATCCTTGTTACGAAAGAAATTTATGATAAAATCTCTCATAATGAAATTGGGAAAGGCGGTGTATTAGCCGTCGCACAAATCGCCGGTATTATGGCTGCCAAACGCACTTCTGATATTATTCCGATGTGCCACCCTTTACTTCTAAAAGGAGTAGATGTTTCATTCGATTGGGAAACGGCGAAAGGGAAATACCGTTTACGAATTGAAGTAAAAGTAAAAACAGAAGGTAGCACTGGCGTTGAAATGGAAGCCTTAACAGCAGCTTCTGCGACCGCTCTTACCGTGTATGATATGTGTAAAGCTGTTGACAAAGGTATGATTATCGGCGAAACATATTTACTTGAAAAAACAGGCGGAAAAAGTGGAGATTATATTAGAAATTCACAATCCTAATTTAGTCCCCTGAACCTAAAGGACAACCTTTAGGTTCAGCCTATATATCTTGCATATAATCGCTTCGCCACTTTCATATCATTTGTCCCATGAATAAATGCCCTGCCATCTGTAAATAACACGAAGCGATATTCATCAACACGAAACGATAGTAAATATGGTGTTGTTTGCACATCCACACTTTTTTGTAAGCGCTTTTTAATTTCTTCTAAATTAAGAAGTTGCGGCGCCCCTGGACGGATTTGAACTGTATTTCGCCCACATAGAACCTCTGTTTTCATCTGTGATTCAAACGTTAAACTTGGGTACGTGCGCAGTTTTCCGCAAGATGGACATTTGTCTTTTTTCTGTCTATTCACTTTAAACGCCATGTGCTGATTGTTCCAAAGATCAAATGACAGCATCGTTTCACGAAGCGCTCCAAAATCTTCTACCAATATTTTAAGTGCTTCTGTCACTTGATGCGCAACGACCAATTGTACAGCTGGCTGTATAATTCCTGCCGTATCACACGTTGCACCACTAGATGGATGCTCCATCAAACAGCGAAAACATGGTGTTTTTCCCGGAAGAATTGTATATGTGACGCCATAGCTTCCAACGCATCCTCCATATATCCAAGGAATATTGTATTTTTGCGAAATGTCATTAATAAGAAGACGCGCTTCAAAATTGTCAGTCGCATCTAATATTAAATCCACATTCTTAATTAACTCTTCCATTTCTTGCACCGCTACATCTGTTACAACTGGTACAATTTCTACTTCAGAATTAATCTGCCTTAAACGCTCAAATGCTGCGACTGCTTTCGGCTTATACTGCTTTGCATCTTCTTCTGTATATAACTGCTGCCGCTGTAAGTTACTCCACTCGACATAATCACGGTCAGCAATCGTCAGTTTTCCAATTCCCGCTCTGACAATCGCCTCTGCACTTGCTGCTCCTAGTGCACCGGCACCTATAATGAGTACATGCTTTTCTCTTATTTTCCTTTGGCCTGCTTCGCTAACCCCGGAAAATAACATTTGTCTTGAATAACGCTCTTGCACGCGGCATCCCCCTTTCTTACCCTCCGATATAAGACATTTCAATTTTCGGACGGTTATTTGCGCTTTCTTCAGTCCGCTCATCAGAATACCGGTCTTCTCGATATTCCCATACATCTTGCACTACCTTTAATAAATCGGGATCAGAAATACCTTCTCGAAGGAGCTTCCGTAAATCCGTTCCTTTCGTCGCAAACAAACACGTATAAAATTTACCATCTGCCGAAATCCGTGCTCTTGTACAAGAAGAACAGAAAGATTCAGAAACTGAAGTGATAAATCCAACTTCCGTATCACTGCCCACGTAACGATAACGCTTCGCAACTTCTCCAAAATAATGAGGATCTACAGGCTCAATTGGATATACCAGACTGATTTTCTCAATCAATTCTTGTTTCGTAATGACCTGCTCAAAATTCCATCCATTCGTACTGCCAACGTCCATAAACTCAATATAGCGGAGCGAGATTCCCTGTTCTTTGAAATAAGCGGCCATCGGAAGAATTTGACTATCGTTCATTCCCTTTTTCACGACCATATTTACTTTCACATCGAGTCCAGCTGCTTTTGCTGCGGCAATCCCTTTCAGCACAGGTTTTGTACTAATATTCCGGCCGTTAATTTTGCGAAATACCTCGTCCTCTATCGCATCTAAACTAACATTCACTCGGTGTAATCCAGCATCCTTTAACGCCTTTGCTTGCTTTGTTAAATGAATTCCATTTGTTGTAAGTCCAATATCTGTTAAGCCCTCTAGCTTCGCAAGTCTTGCAATAAGCTTTGGCAGGTCTTTACGTAGTAAAGGTTCACCGCCTGTAAGCCTAATTTTCTTTACACCCATGCCTACAAACAATTTTGCTAATCGTTCAATTTCATCAAATGTAAGCAAAAATTCTTCTTGCAAAAATGCATAATCAGGTCCGAATACTTCAGCTGGCATACAATATGTGCACCGAAAGTTACAACGATCAATGACAGAGATGCGTAAATCTTGAAGCGGACGCTGCAAAGAATCTGTAATCTTCTCGCGCATCGTCATCCCTCCTTTTCTGCTAAATTCTATCTGTCTTCATTCTATTATAATATATTTTCAAACTGCGATGTTATTGCTCAATTTCTTTATTCACTTTCTATGTTTTTTAGTTGCCTCCATCATAAAAAAGAAGCAGGATATACGTTGTGATATTTCTCACATCGTACCTGCCATTCAAAAATTCTTCACAAATCCGTTCGAATTTTGTTCACATTTCAGTTAAAATCACTGTATCACACTATTGGTGGGGCTACTATCAGTGGGACTGAAGCCCCCACTGATAGTAAAGTTTCACTTTATTTGTGTACGATACTCATTTCCCCACTCACGCATAAGTGTAATAATTGGTGTAAGAGACCTTCCGAATTCCGTTAAAGAATACTCCACTTTTGGCGGAACTTCTTTATATACTTCTCTGTGGATTACTCCAGCGGCCTCAAGTTCTCTTAGCTGCCTCGTTAGCATGCGTTGTGTAATACCGGGCATCAATCGTACAAATTGATTAAAGCGAATCTCTTTGGCATTCATTAAATGAAATAAGATAACTCCCTTCCATTTCCCACCAATTACATCTAACGTTACTTCGACTGAACAACGATTTATATCTTTCTGTTCCATTTTGTCACTCTCCATTAGTATACAAATTGATACTATATGCTAAAAATGTGCGTACTTACATCATTCATTGTACTATTGTAGAATCGATTTTGTAATCAACTTACTATAAAAAAGTAAATAATTAAAAGGTGGTTATTTAAATGGAACATACAAAAGAAGAAATTTTAAAAGCTTATCAATTTAGACATGCATGTAAAGAATTTGATGTAAATAAAAAAGTCTCTGATGAAGATTTTCATTTTATTTTAGAAACTGGTCGACTTTCTCCAAGTTCATTTGGTTTTGAACCTTGGAAATTTGTTGTGATTCAAAATCAAGATATTCGCAACAAACTTCTCCCTGTGGCTTGGGGAGCTCAAAAACAATTACCAACAGCGAGCCATTTTGTCGCTATATTAGCTCGTAAAAAAGAAGATATGATTTATGACTCTTCCTATATTTCTAACTTCATGAAAAATATTCAGCAGCTTCCCGACGAAGTCGTAACAATGAAGCGTGGTTTTTATAAGGCGTTTCAAGAAACTGATTTTCAATTATTAGAAAGCGACCGTGCCATGTTTGATTGGGCTTCTAAACAAACATACATCGCTCTTGGTAATATGATGACTGCAGCCGCCCAAATCGGCATTGATTCTTGCCCAATTGAAGGGTTCCATCAAGAAAAAGTAGAAGCGATTTTAAAAGAAGAGGGAATTGTTTCAGGTGATACATTTGGTGTGTCTGCTTTAGTTGCTTTTGGTTATCGCGCGGAAGAACCAAAACGTGATAAAACTCGTCAAACAATGGATATGGTTGTTGAATGGATTAAGTAATGTAAAAGAAAAGAGTGTCTACAAAGGAAGGCACTGAAAAAGTGTTTACTTTGAAAAAATAACACGCATTTTATCAATATGTTAAAAAGAGAAAGGAGTCCATTACCTATATATAGTAGGTGATGAACTCCTTTTTCTTATGAAGTGGACTTTTTCAATGGCCTACTACAAAGGACACTCTTTTTTTCATTGTGAAAAGTGCGCTTGTTCACAGCTGAAAATAAACTTATTACTTATAATAAAAAGATATTTCTTGCATTTTTACCATGTTTACATCCAAAATAGGAAATAGACTGCTTTAAAAAGAAAGGTGATTGCTGTGACAAACCGTACGGCATTATCGGAAGACTTAAAGGAATTACTTGCATCTGTTGAATATAAAATGCAGATTAATAAAGGAAGTTATATTTTCCAAGAAGGTGTGGAGGCAAAAGAACTCTATATCGTCCGCTCTGGAAAAGTACAGATTAGTAAAATTAGTGCTGACGGACAAGAGTTAACACTTCGCATTTGTTCAAAACACGATATTATCGGGGAGTTGACATTATTTACGGACAATGCAAAATATTTATTAAATTCGAAATGCCTGGAAGATGTTGAAGTTGGAGTCATTAAACGAGATGCTTTAGAAAAGGCATTGCTTGAAAAACCTGCTCTTGCATTTGAATTTATGAAATGGATTAGTGAACATTTACGAAGAATGCAAACAAAATTCCGTGATTTAGTGTTACATGGAAAAAAAGGAGCTCTTTATTCCACGCTCATTCGCATGACAAACAGTTATGGCATATTAAAAGAGAATGGTATTCTTATCGATCTACCTTTAACAAATCAAGAGCTTGCGAATTTCTGTGCAACCTCACGTGAAAGTGTAAACCGTATGTTAAACGATTTAAAAAAACAAGGAATTATTTCTATCCATAAAGGAAAGATTACCATTCATAATTTACAATTTTTAAAATGTGAAATTGCTTGTGAAGATTGCCCTACCTCTATTTGTAGCATTGAGTAGCCTCTCTATTTGAGATGCTACTCTTTTTTCTTTCTCCTTTACTCTACATAAAAAACTCTCTCTGTACTGTGCAAAATGTCACAACTTTTCGGAATTTTTTTTAATATCAATCTGATTTTTGACAATCTGTTGAACTGTGATAGATATCACATCTCTATTTTGCATGCTCTCTTATAGTGAAAATAAGCAAGAGAGACGCAATAAAGGAGTGAACAGTATGAAAAAGAAACCTTCAGCATTAATGAAACGTTTAAAATATTTTTCTCCGATAGATCGCTATAACGACAATCATACACAAGAAACATATGAAGACCGTGAATGGGAAAACGTGTATAGAAAACGATGGCAACACGATAAAGTAATCCGCTCTACACACGGCGTTAACTGCACTGGTTCTTGCAGCTGGAATATTTATGTGAAAGATGGAATTGTAACTTGGGAAGGTCAAGAACTGAACTATCCTTCTACCGGCCCTGATATGCCAGATTTTGAACCGCGTGGATGTCCGCGTGGAGCAAGTTTTTCTTGGTACATTTATAGTCCACTTCGCGTGAAATATCCATATGTACGTGGTGTCCTTTGGAATATGTGGCAAGAGGAACTTCAAAATCACAAATCACCGCTAGACGCTTGGAAAAGCATTGTGGAAAACCCTGAAAAAGCACGTACTTATAAAGAGGCGCGTGGTAAAGGCGGATTCATTCGTGCTAGTTGGGATGAAGTATTACAACTAGTCGCTGCTTCCTTACTATACACAGTGATCAAATATGGTCCAGACCGAAATGTTGGTTTCTCACCAATTCCAGCTATGTCGATGTTAAGTCACGCTGCTGGTAGCCGCTTTATGCAGCTCATGGGTGGACCTATGCTTAGCTTCTACGATTGGTACGCTGACTTACCACCAGCTTCTCCGCAAATTTGGGGTGATCAAACAGATGTACCTGAAAGTAGTGATTGGTACAACTCTGGTTACATTATGACATGGGGTTCAAACGTACCAATGACAAGAACACCAGATGCCCATTTCTTAGCGGAGGTACGTTATAAAGGAACGAAAGTCGTTTCCGTAAGTCCTGACTTTGCTGAATCCACAAAATTTGCTGATGATTGGATTAGCGTAAAACAAGGTACAGACGGTGCGCTTGCGATGGCAATGGGACACGTCATCTTACAAGAGTTTTACGTAGACAACCAAGTGGAATACTTCACAAATTATGCAAAACAATATACTGATTTTCCGTTCTTTGTCACATTAAAACAACAAGGAGACCAATTTGTTGCAGATCGTTTCTTAAACGCGAATGATATTGGTCGTGAAACAAAGCTTGGCGAATGGAAACCTGTTCTTTGGAACGAAAACACCAATAATTTTGCAACGCCTCATGGCACAATGGGGTCACGCTGGGATAACGAAAAGAAATGGAACTTACGTTTAGAAGACGAGCAAACAGGCGAAAAAATTGATCCACGCCTTTCTTTACTTGGCATGGAAGATGCAGTTGAAACTGTACAAATTCCATACTTCTCCGATGACGGAAACAAAATATTAGAACGAACAATTCCAGTGAAAAAAATTGCAACAAAAAAAGGCGACATTTTCGTTACAACTGTGTACGACTTAACGTTAGCAAACTACGGTGTCAACCGCGGGCTTGGCGGGCAAGAACCGAAAGACTTCAATGCTGATGTTCCATTTACACCAGCATGGCAAGAAAAAGTGACCGGAGTAAAACGAGAACTGATTATTCAAATCGCTCGTGAGTTTGCTCAAAATGCTGTTGATACAAATGGACGCTCGATGATTATTGTCGGCGCTGGTATTAACCATTGGTTTAACTCTGATACGATTTATCGCGCGGTTCTAAATCTTGTTCTTCTCGTTGGTGCACAAGGTGTAAACGGTGGCGGTTGGGCGCATTATGTTGGGCAAGAAAAATTACGTCCGGCAGAAGGCTGGCAAACAATTGCAATGGCAAAAGACTGGCAAGGTCCGCCGAAATTACAAAACGGTACATCCTTCTTCTATTTTGTAACAGATCAGTGGCGCTATGAAGATACACCAGTTGGCCATTTAGCATCGCCAGTTGTCGGCAACTCACGCTATCAACATCACGGTGATTACAATGTGTTAGCTGCTCGTCTTGGTTGGTTACCTTCTTATCCAACATTCGAGAAGAATGGAATTGAACTATATAAAGAAGCTGTCGCTAGTGGCGCAACAACGGGAGAAGAAATCGGAAAATATGTTGCGCAAAAGCTAAAAGAAAAAGAACTTAAATTTGCAATTGAAGACCCAGATAACAAAAATAACTTCCCGCGCAATTTATTCGTATGGCGCGCAAACTTAATCTCAAGTTCTGGTAAAGGGCACGAGTATTTCTTAAAACATTTATTAGGTACAACAAACGGATTAATGAATGACGATAGCGATTCATTACGACCAGAAGAAATAAAGTGGCATGAAGAAGCACCTGAAGGAAAGCTTGATCTACTGATCAACTTAGATTTCCGTATGGCTGGAACAGCACTTTATTCTGATATCGTCCTTCCTGCCTCAACTTGGTATGAAAAACACGATTTAAGTAGTACAGATATGCATCCGTTCGTACATCCATTTAATCCGGCAATCGGTTCACCGTGGGAAGCACGCTCTGACTGGGATATTTTCTGTTCCCTTTCTAAAGCAGTCTCTGATTTAGCAACAGAACTTCATCTTGATCCGATGAAAGAAGTTGTGGCAACACCACTTCTTCATGATACACCGCAAGAATTAGCACAGCCGCTTGGCAAGATTAAAGATTGGAGCAAAGGTGAGTGTGAACCAATACCAGGAAAGACAATGCCGCAAATTCATGTTGTAGAACGAGATTATAAAACAATTTATGACAAGATGACAGCGCTTGGACCAAACACTGGGAAGCAGCCAATTGGTACGAAAGGGATTTCTTGGTCTGCAGAAAAAGAATATGAACAATTAAAGAGTCGATTAGGCGTTATTCGCACTGACTCTATCGCCAAAGGATGCCCTGATATAACAGAAGCAATCAATGCTGCTGAAGCGGTGTTAACCCTTTCTTCTACAACGAACGGTCATATGGCTGTAAAAGCATGGGAAGCTCTTGAAAAACAAACAGATTTACATCTGCGCGATTTAGCAGAAGAACGCGAAGAAGAATGCTTTACATTCGAACAAATTACTGCGCAGCCAAAAACGGTGATTACTTCCCCTGCCTTTACTGGTTCTGAAAAAGGGGGACGCCGTTACTCACCATTTACAACAAATGTTGAGCGCCTTATCCCTTGGAGAACGATAACTGGACGACAATCGTTCTACTTAGATCACGATATGATGAAGGAATTCGGTGAAACAATGGCAACATTCAAGCCAATCTTGCAACATAAACCGTTCCGTAAATCACGCCCTGAGGTAGAAGGAAAAGAAATTACACTAAACTATTTAACACCGCATAATAAGTGGTCGATTCATAGTATGTACTTTGATTCCTTACCGATGTTAACGCTGTTCCGTGGTGGTCCAACTGTTTGGATGAACAAAGATGACGCCGCCGAAGCTGGTGTTAGTGATAATGACTGGATCGAATGCTTTAACCGTAACGGCGTTGTCGTAGCACGTGCCGTTGTAACGCACCGCATACCAAGAGGAATGGCCTTTATGCACCACGCACAAGACCGTCATATTAACGTGCCTGGTACAAAATTAACGAGCAACCGCGGAGGAACGCATAATAGCCCAACCCGCATTCATGTAAAACCAACACATATGATTGGTGGATACGGTCAATTAAGCTATGGATTTAACTACTACGGTCCAACTGGTAACCAGCGTGACTTAAACGTCGTGATCCGCAAACTGAAGGAGGTAGATTGGCTTGAAGATTAAAGCGCAAGTCGGAATGGTAATGAACCTAGATAAATGCATCGGCTGCCATACTTGTAGCGTAACGTGCAAAAACACCTGGACGAATCGTCCAGGTGCTGAATATATGTATTTCAACAACGTGGAAACAAAACCTGGGATTGGTTATCCAAAACAGTGGGAAGATCAAGAAAAATATAAAGGCGGCTGGGAATTAAAAAACGGTGAAATCCAGCTAAAATCCGGTTCGAAAATGAAACGTCTCATGAACATTTTTCATAACCCAGATCAACCTACAATCGATGATTACTTTGAACCTTGGAACTATGATTATGAAACATTAACAAATAGTCCGCAGCGAAAACATCAACCGGTAGCTCGCCCAAAATCAGCAATTACTGGAGAGTTTATCGACAAAATTGAATGGGGCCCAAACTGGGAAGACGATTTAGCAGGCGGACATATAACAGGCTTGCAAGATCCGAACGTCAAGAAAATGGAAGAAGATATTAAAACAGATTTCGAGAATGTCTTTATGATGTATCTGCCTCGCATTTGCGAACATTGTATGAATCCATCTTGCGTTTCTTCTTGCCCATCTGGAGCGATGTATAAACGTGAAGAAGACGGGATTGTCCTTGTTGATCAAAATGCATGCCGCGCTTGGCGATTCTGCGTTTCTTCTTGTCCATATAAAAAAGTATATTTTAACTGGCAAACAAATAAAGCAGAAAAATGTACAATGTGCTTCCCGCGTATCGAAGCTGGTATGCCAACGATTTGCTCTGAAACATGCGTAGGACGTATTCGTTATATTGGGGTAATGTTATATGACGCTGACAAAGTAAAGGAAGCCGCTTCTGCACCAAACGAAAAAGATTTATATGAATCTCAGCTTACTGTCTTCTTAGATCCAAATGATCCAGAAGTAGCTGCGGAAGCAAAAAAACAAGGTATTCCTGAAGAATGGATTAAAGCGGCTCAAGAATCACCAATTTATAAAATGATTATTGATTGGAAAATCGCCCTTCCTCTTCACCCAGAGTACCGGACAATGCCGATGGTTTGGTATATTCCACCGCTTAGCCCGATTATGAATATGGTGGAAGGGAAAGGAAGCAACTGGCAAGCAGAAGAAATTTTCCCTGCTATTGATAATATGCGTATTCCAATTCAATATTTAGCTAACTTACTTACTGCAGGAGATGAATCACATATTCGTCTTACATTGAAAAAAATGGCTGTTATGCGAACTCATATGAGAGCACTGCAAATTAATAAAGAACCAGATGAAGCTGTATTAAACGAACTCGGTTTAACGAAAGAAGATGTAGAAGATATGTATCGCCTTCTTGCGATTGCAAAATATAAAGACCGTTTCGTTATCCCTACATCTCACCGTGAACAAGTTGCAGATTTATATAGTGAACAAGGAAGCTGCGGCCTTTCCTTCGCAGGCGGCCCAGGTTCTTGTATGACACTCTCTTAAACTAAGGAGGTAATAGCTATGAAACAAGGTTTACAAACTGCTTTTTCTTGTGCTTCCTTCCTTCTCTCCTATCCTGAAACAGGATGGAGAGAAGCTTTACCAGAACTACAAGAAACAATTGATACGATTACGCATGAAGAAATTCACACGTTGCTTACAGCTTTCATCAAACAAGCTCAAGAAAAAACAAACGATCAACTCATTGATTCTTACGTATATACATTCGACTTTGGAAAGAAAACAAATATGTATCTCACTTACATGAACACAGGTGAACAAAGAGAGCGTGGAATTGAATTATTAGAGCTAAAACAACACTATCAAAAAGCTGGCTTTGCGGTAACCGATAAAGAACTACCTGATTATCTACCGCTTCTACTTGAGTTTCTCGCAAACGCAAATGAAGAAGATAGCGAACCAATTATGAGTAGATACACGAAAGATATACAAGCATTGCACGGACAGTTAAAAGAAGCAAATTGTATGTACCAACCAATTCTTGCTACCATTCTCCTCGCCATCGATGCCTGGGGAGTACAAACGAATTAGAAAGGAGTGTCGTCAAAATGATGGATCAATTTTTATGGGTGCTGTTCCCCTATATCATTTTCGCAATCTTTATCGGTGGACACATTTTCAGATACAACTATGATCAATTTGGCTGGACATCAAAATCTAGCGAACTATTAGAGAAAAAAATGCTCCGAATCGGAAGTTTACTCTTTCACTTTGGCATTATGTTCGTAATCGGTGGACACATCATGGGAATATTAATACCAGAATCTGTATATACCTCTTTCGGTATTTCTGAGCATATGTATCATATGGTCGCTATCGGCTTCGGTCTTCCTGCAGGAATTGCTTCAATTGTTGGTTTAGTGATTTTAATGTATCGTCGCTTTACAGTAAAACGCATTATCGCAACAAGTACAAAAGGAGATTATGTCGCCCTCGTCCTCTTGTTCATTGTAATGTTAGCAGGTCTATCCTCTACATTTTTCAATATTGATGCAAAAGGATTTGATTATCGAACAACAATTGGCCCATGGTTCCGCAGCCTCTTTGTTTTCCAGCCGAAAGCAGAATATATGGCAGAAGTACCTATTTGGTTTAAAATCCATATCATTGCAGCGATGGGGCTCTTTGCAACATGGCCATTTACAAGACTTGTACATGTCTTTAGCGTTCCAGTGAAATATTTACGCCGTAGCTATGTTATTTATCGAAAAAGACAACCTATTGAATCTGAAAAAGCAAAAATCCAATAAAAAATAGCACCTATCTTATAAAAATAAGATAGGTGCTATTTTATTTTTCCGTTAATCTTCCATATTCAATTTACTATTTATTCGGATTCCAAGCACCATTACTTTCGAAATAGTACTTTACTCCTTTAATGAGTTGCCAACCTGTTTGCATTGCCCCACTTCCGTTGAAGTAGTACCATTTTCCATCAATTGCTTGCCAACCTGTTTGCATTGCTCCGCTTCCGTTGAAGTAGTACCATGTGCCGCTAATTGCTTGCCAGCCTGTTTGCATTGCTCCGCTTCCGTTGAAGTAGTACCATGTGCCGCTAATTGCTTGCCAGCCTGTTTGCATTGCTCCATTTCCGTTAAAGTAATACCATGTCGTACCTACTTGTTGCCAACCTTTCGCTTTCGTTCCATTTTGATCATAGAAATACCACTTTCCATTTTCTTGTTTCCAATTGTTATGATAATGGTATTCTCCTGTTTCAAGCCCATATTTCCCACAGTTTGTTCGGCAAGTATGTCCACCGTTTTTATCCAATCCACCAGGGCTTGCATAAGCAGCTGTCGTTGATCCCATAATTGTTAGACCAACTGCCATCGCTAAAACTTTCATATTCTTTTTCATAGATTCACTTTCCCCTTCTCTTTATCTATTTATCTACCAAGCATTATTATATGATAACCGAATGATATTAATAAAGAATTGTGTTTTTTACATATTATAAAAATATAAATTCCTAGACTTCTAATATTCTCTATCTACTAAAATAATGCGCTTCCTTTTATAAATCGTTTTACTACGGCAGTATCTGGCACTAACCCAAATAAATAGTGATTTTATATTATTACTAGGTGAACCTCTTGTTTCTATTACAACAAAGGTATTGAACATCCAATTTATCCCGCTATCTGCAGGCAGCAAGCCCCCACCTTTTCCCTCTCCTTGTTCTCCTTGACAACCATATGTACGAAAAAGACGTAAACAATGAAAAAATAAGAAAATCCCCTACTTTTAGTAGAGGACTCTTTCTATAAACCTGGTACAGAATCCAAGCTATCCGCATTCGGAACAGCTTGCATAGTACCTGACGTGTTGGCACTTGGAGAGGTATTCGTGCTCATACTTGTTCCAATCGCTGAACCTTTCGTATACGTCGTTGTCACTACATCCCCTGGGTTCAAGCAAAGATTTGTTGCCGTTCCTATTACAGTCACAACATCAATACAAGTTGGCCCTGTTGCTCCACTATATGTCTTTGATGCAACAAATGAAGTATCCCGCAAGTTATCCCCCGTAAATAAATTCCCATAGTTATTTACAATCACAAACTCTTTAATATTTGCCGGCATGACCAGTCAACCTTTCTGTTATGAACCTAATGTTAATTCACTTGTTTCTAGTGGTGGAAGGAATTCTGGCGTCCTAGGAGTAACTGACGGCATCCGTTTTCCATTCAAAAAAGTAGCGATGCTCGATCCACCAGAACCAGCATATATTTTCAAAGCAGCAAATGGTTCAATAGTATAACAATCACCTACATTAACAGCTCCTGTGTTATTAACAATCTTTATTTTACGAATTCGCGCACTCACCATCCTCCCTCCTTTCTATATAAATCGATTATAATCGCAGGAATTGTTGCTCACTCATATGCGAAAAACAATTCTTGTATACACTGTATGCAAAAGAAAAAAACTTGAAACAGACGCGTTTCAAGTTTTAAAAATGAATTATTGAATTTCACCTTCATATTGCAGCATACCGCCGACCATATTCACTGTTTTAAACCCTTGTTCATTTAAATAATGACATACATTTTCACTGCGCATTCCTGATCGACAAATAAAAATATACTCATTTTCTTTATCAAAGAATTCCACTTTATTTGGAATATCACCCATTTTAATATGTACAGCTTCTGGAATTTTCCCTTGTGCTACTTCCTCATCTTCACGTACATCTACTAAAAATAACGTTTCCCCGTTTTCTAAGCGCTCTTGCACTTCTTCTGTTGTAATTGTTTTTACTTCTGTCATATGTCGTTCCTCCTTAATATAATTAAAACTTTAACGTATTTCCGAAAGAAGTCCCCACTTCAAAACGTGTTCGTATTTAAGTGAGGGGTAGTTGACGTAGTAAATTTTTTCTCTACTCATCTATTCATCACCAATTTTAGCATGGAAAATTACGAACGCAAAGAAGTGAAACTTCCCTCATTTGCATTATTCCTCAACTTAATTGTAAATTTATTACATTTACAAATCTACCTCTCACATTGTATCCTCAATATACTTGTTTTACGAAAGGAGTCGATCGACATGACACTTTTTCTTTTCATTATAGGTCTCATTTTTTTAATTCTCGCTATCATTTCACTCGGTATATTTAACAAAAGAAGAACCACACGATCCTCTCAAGAACGAGCATTCTTTTATTTATTACTTAGTATCGCTTGCCTTGGATTGTGCATTGCTACATACGTCTTCCGTTTAAAAATCATCTAAAAAAAGGTGCCTGCTTAGCGACTTGCACCTTTTCTTTTACACATTTCTATATATCCACTTTGGTTTACCGGTACCCACCTGCACTCGTTTTCTCCTTTTGGTTTCACTCGGCATGGGGCTAAAACAGGCACTGACCGCTTCTATCCACGGCCGGACGCTCTCTCCCACCCCTTAAAGATTAGGTTTTTTATTTCAATTTTCACTTACACTTGTCTCTTTAAAAACTCATCCACTTTCTTTTCAAATAAATGAACATCAAATACACCAGCCATATGGCCATTCATACTTTCAATCTCATAAACCTCTGCGTATTTCCCTTGTTTCTGGAGCAGCTCTACCATTTTATAATTATAACGAGAAGGTTGCAGTAAATCTTGTTTACACGGAATCATAAGCACATCTGCCTCTATTTGAGAAAGTGCCCCTTCTAAAGAGGAAAAACCGTGTGCAAGATCATGTAATAACGTTGCTTTCGCTGTATACATCCATGAATTCGCATCCACAAAAGTAATATTTTGAAGTGTCAATGCATTTATATTTTGTTCAAATGAAGTTCGTGCTGAGAAATTCTCATAAGGTAGCGTTTCCGCACTATTACGCGGAAATGTCGTTTCATAATAGTGAGCATCAAACCCATTTATAAACATCATTTTCCCTGCTAAATGCAGCCCTTTCGTTGGCTGTTCATCCCCATAATTTCCATCATTCCATTTCGAATCTAACTGAATAGCTTCAATTGCATTTTGCAGAACATTAACCGATGTCACAACCGGATTTTGCGGGTTCGTAATGACACCAATCATTCGCTCTACCATATGGGGATAACGAACAGCCCATTGCTGCGCAATCATTCCACCAGCTGATGGTCCGATTACCGCATGTAACCTTGTAATTCCCATTGCATTCACTAATTCATATTGCACACGTGCTACATCTAAAAATGTAAATACCGGAAACCCCATCCCATATTCAGATCCCGTTATTGGATTAACTGATTTTGGCCCCGTTGTAATCACGTAAGGATTTTTCACTTGGACATTACAAAGATTATCAGTACATATCACAAAATAGCGATCGGTATCAATTGCTTTACCCGGTCCAATCAGTCCGTCCCACCAACCAGGAATGAGATCTTGCTCCGTATATTTTCCTGCCGCATGGCTTGTTGCACTAAAATAATGACAGACTAAAATCGCATTTGATTTATCCCGGTTTAATTTACCGTACGTCTCATATCCAATCTGAACAGGGATCTTTATGCCATTTTCAAATGTAAACTCTTTTAAATGAAAGCTTTCTTTTTTCACTTGTAGCATAATTCTCTCCTTCATTGTGAATTCGTCATTATATATCAATCTTTCATAACAAATCTATTTCGCTTACAAAAACTATTATACGTCTCCAAAAGAAACCCTTCTTTAAACACAGAGAATTTTCGCTTCTCCCTAAACATGTGCATAATATACAAAATACGCCATAAACTAACATTATCTTACATGAGTTAAAGAGGGAATACGTATGATATGGAAATGGTTTCGAAAGAAAAAAAAATCAAGTAAAACAGATTCAAAAGAGCAAAATCAAACTACTGAACAAGCAGCAAACACAAAACAAACAACATCAATCTGCCCAAGCTACTAAACAAGACCAGCAAACACAAAACAAACAACATCAATCTGCCCAAGCTACTAAACAAGACCAGCAAACACAAAACAAACAGCATCAATCTGCTCAAGGTACTAAACAAGACGCGCAAACACCAGGCAAGCAGCAAAATAATAGTAGCAATAGCATTTATGATTTCAGTAAACCCGAGAAAGAAAAGGTTCACTCTCTTCAAGATTTATTAGAAAACCTAAAAACATCTAGTGATTTTGTAAGTTATCACACATCAGATGATGAAACAATGCCGTATTGGATTTCTTATTACCGGCCATCGCTTGATGGTGAAAAATTACAAAAGTATTTAATGCCAGCTTTATTAGAGCATAGATGTTCTACATTAGAAGAATTAAAAGAACATATTCCAATGAGCGGGATTACAATTACAAATGATCTTCAAAAAATTGAAGATATGGTTTTAAAAGGTCACGCTATCGTACAGTTACATGAACAAGATCAAAAATGTATCTTAGCAAATATCACAATTGATAATTATCGGGCGCCATCTATTCCATTAAATGAATCTACAGTTATTGGTCCACAAGAGGGATTTGTAGAGGATATTGATACGAATCTTAACTTAGTACGTAAACGCCTTCCAGTGTTAGCACTACAAACAAAAGAGGTTATCATTGGGACATTCTCTAAAACAAAAGTTGTCATGATGTATTTAGAGAACCTTGCTGAAAAAGACAGTGTTGATTATTTAGAAGAGTCACTTCGTACAATTGAATACGATCAAATCAACGACAGTTCCTATATTCAAGAATTGATGGGAGAAAAATCAATCTTCCCACTATTTATTAATACAGAACGTACAGACCGAGTAACGACCGCATTAATTGATGGAAAAATCGCTATTTTTGTAGATGGTTCACCGAGCGTCTTACTCACTCCTGTTTCATACTTTGATTTTTTTGTTTCGCCAGAGGATTACAACGTATCTTGGCTTTACGCTACGTTTTCAAGATTTTTAAGACTCATTGCTGTTCTGTTTTCCATCTGCGCAGCACCATTATATGTTGCCATTTTAAGTTATCATTACGAATTAATTCCAAGCGATTTACTCGAAACATTAATTTTATCAAGAGCACAAGTTCCTTTCCCACCTTTAATAGAAGCACTCTTTCTAGAACTGGTTATTGATTTACTTAGAGAGGCTGGGGCTAGACTACCAATGAAAGTAGGCCAAACACTTGGTATTGTAGGCGGTATCGTAATCGGACAAGCATCTGTACAAGCAGGACTAACAAGTAATATTTTGTTAATCATTGTCGCCTTATCCGCGTTAGCTTCCTTTATCACACCGATTTATAAGATGGGGAACGCAGTTCGCTTACTACGATTCCCATTCCTTTTATTTGCAGAATTAGGTGGACTATTCGGAATTTCACTAGGTTTTATCTTTTTATTTACTCATCTATTCAGGCTTTCTTCTTTACAGAAACCATTCGCGCTCTTTTATCCAGCAAGGCGACAATCACTAAAAGACTCTTGGATTCGGTTTCCATTATCTATGATTGATACAAGAGATATTCAAGCAAGGCCGCAACACGTAAAAAAATCAGCAAAGGGGATTTCAACAAAACATACATCTGACTTTGACGAATAAGAAATGAGGTGCATTTATGAGTAAAGTCAAAACAAAATATCAAATATCTCCTATCTTTGTTTTCTTCTTGATTCATAGTGCACAGTTCGGCGCTGGAGTTCTCGGATTTGCACGCATTATCGCAAAAGCGGCTGGATATGATGCCTGGATAGGAGTTGTTATAACTGGAATCATCATTCACATTCTCGTTTGGATGATGTATTACTTATTAAAAAATACAGAAGGCAACCTAATAGATCTTCATCAACAAACCTTTGGAAAGTTGCTCGGTAATGGCGTTAATATTGTATTCATGCTGTATTTTTTGGTTGCGAGTATATCCGTTGTTCGAACGTATGTCGAGATTGTTCAAGTATGGATGTTTCCTACCGGGTCCACTTGGATGTTCACCGCCTTTTTATGTTTATTAAGTTACTACGTCATCTCATCAGGATTCCGCATCATCACTGGCATCTGTGTCGTTTCAATTAGTGGGATACTAGGTTATATTTTTCTTAGCCTGTTTATGTTCAAGTACGCACATTGGGAAAATTTACTTCCTGTTTTTACGCATTCTTTGGGACGTATTTTAAAAGCATCTCAATTGTCAATTTATACTATGACAGGCTTTGAAATTTTTCTTATGGTATACCCATTTGTGAAGAATCCCGAGAAATCTCATAAATTTGCACAATATGGTGTATTATTCTCTAACATTTTATATTTATTTAGCACGATTTTGGCATTCGCTTTTTTTAGCGAAAAACAGTTATCAAAAACAATTTGGTCTCAGCTTTCAATGACACAAGTTATTCAATTACCCTTTATCGAACGACTAGAGTACATTGCCATCTCCGGCTATGCACTTGTAATTCTTACAAGTTTTATTCTTCCATTATGGGCTGCTACAAGAGGAACACATGAAATCTTTCATGTAAAGCAAAAATACATTTTACTTTCTTTCATGTTCATTACAATTATTGTGTCACAACTTTTAACAAACAGGCATGATATCAACGATTTTATTAGTTATACTTCCAAAGTTAGTCTTTGGCTTATATATGTTTACATCCCAATCTTATTTCTTATCGTGTGGGTGAAAAGAAAATGGAAAAAATCAAGAAAAAACTAATTCTTCTTTCATGTATTTGTTTATTCACCATAACAGGCTGTTTGCAAAAAAATATTGTTGATGATGTTCAGTTAATTCAAGGGGTTGTTTTTGATACAGCAAAAAACAATAAAGTACAGGTGACATCGGTTTGTCCGGTGCAGCGAAAAGGAAATAAAGTACAGGTCTACGAAGGAGTAGGAAATGCCGTTAAACAAGTAAAAGCTGATACTTCTTTGGAATCTTCTCAACCATTTGCAAGCGGACAAATGCGCATTGCTTTGTTTACTACAAGAATTGCCAAAAAAGGATTGTCGACCTCCTTTGACACATTGGTTCGTGATGTCAGCATCGGAAACTCAGTGTATGTTGGATTATTAGAAGGAAATGGACCTGAGCTGTTAAAAGGAAAATATACAACTTCTTCTAATGTGGCTATCTATATAAAAAAAATGCTAGAGCATAACATGCAAACTGGCCCCGTACCAACTGATAATTTACATTTAGGTGCATTTCGTTATTATCGTGAAGGCCAAGACTCTTATATGCCTATCCTAAAAAAGAGTAAAGACAAAATCAAAATCACTGGCATTGGACTTTTAAAAAAGGATAAGTATGTCGGAAAAATTGATCGACAAGATATGTTCGTATTTAAGGGGTTATTGGAAAAACATCGGTTAGATTCACACGAATTTAAAAGTAATAATGGATATGTAATGATCAATAATATACGCTCCAAGCCAACGTATACTGTAAATATAAAAGCTGGAAAGCCTTCCTTTTTAATTAAAGTAAAAATAGATGCACGCATCTTAGAACTTTCGAAACAAGTAAACCTAGAAAATAAACAGAACACAAAAAAAATATCACAAGAAGTTGAAAAAAGCTTAAATACTAAAGCCACAAAACTCATCAAAAAATTTAAATCTTTAAATGTTGATCCTCTTGGGCTAGGAGCTAAATTTAGACAACACTATCGACCATTTAAATTAGCAGAATGGAAAAAAATGTACAAAGACGTTCCTATCACAGTAAAATATGAAGTTGATATTACAAACTCCGGTGTAATCGAATAATATGAAATATAGTTTCCTCAAAATGTCAGATAATGATTGAACTCCTCTTCCGGGCATGATACAACGGAGAGAGGAGTTTTTTGATAATACTTACATAAAGAAAAAAGATATTTACGGGGGAGCTTATGTCTAAAAAGTTAGTAAAACCTATTTTAAATGGTATTCTGTTTCTCGGCGTCTTTTTATTTGCTCATACATACTTAAAAAATGTTTCATTTACACGTTATTTACTTGTTGTCGTACCGACACTACTTGTTGGGATGTTCGGGATTGATCTCGCTTTATCATTTTTAATAAAGAAAGAAGAGTAGGGAAAGAACATCTTATTTTATAAGGTGTTTTTTTTATTAAACAATCTCCTTATGTTACAATAAAGTTCGGCACAAAACGTGAAAGGATGAAACAACATGGCTAACGAAAAAGGTTTAGATAAAGGATATGAACTTGTTGCAAAAATGCACGAGGTATTTGGACACCCTGTTACAGATGTACCAACAAAATTAACAGAAGAACGCGCAAAAATTCGCGCAAGCTTTATGCAAGAAGAGTTAGAGGAATTTTTAGAAGCTAATACTGTAGAAGATCAATATGATGCGTTAATTGACCTTATCTATTTCGCATTTGGAACATTTGCAGAAATGGGAGTTCGTCCCGATAAAGGCTTTGAAATTGTAAACAATGCAAATATGGCAAAACTATTCCCTGACGGAAAACCACGTTTCCGCGAAGGCGATGGCAAAATTTTAAAACCAGAAGGCTGGCAAGCACCAGAACCACAGTTACGTGCTGAAATTGAGCGTCAACGCCAAGAAGCATTAGCAAAAGCAGGGAAATAAGATTGAATAGGCTACCATTCGCGGGAAGTTAAGCCCCGCACTTATGTCTTATTTTTTCGAGCGAATGATATGTCGTGTCGAAACGCCGATATATCTGAAAAAGGAGCTCTCTTTATGAAGAGAGCTCCTTTTTGTTTATCCCGCATTAACGGGCAGTAATACCCCCACCTCAAAATTCGGTGAAAGCAAATAAGTTAGGTGAGAGATAAACTGCCCGTAAAAGCCCGATTGGTGAGGGCTTTTAATCAGTGGGGGATGAAGAGAACCCCCACTGATTAAAGTTTCACTTTATTTTTTCTTCTTTTCTGTCGGTTGACTTTGTTTAGCGAAATTAGATGAATCATCGAAATTCGGTTGCTTTTTACCACCATTATTACTTCTACCTTTTCCCATATGTAATGCACCTCCTCTCCTCCTTACTATTCCCAAAATAAAAAATCCCCTTGCGCACAAGAGAATTTTTTTATGTTTTTTATTTACTCTATTAGTGTCCGTGTCCAGCATGCCCTGCCGCGCCCGCTGTTCCTGCAGTACTTCCTGCACTTCCCGCTCCGCCATACCATATTTGCTGTTGTTGATGTTGTTGACCATGGTGTTGATGCTGGCCATGGTGTTGATGTTGTTGACCATGGTGTTGATGCTGGCCATGGTGTTGATGCTGGCCATGGTGTTGATGCTGGCCATGGTGTTGATGCTGGCCATGGTGTTGATGTTGTTGACCATGGTGTTGATGCTGACCATGGTGTTGATGCTGGCCATGGTGTTGTGTTTGATATAAAACAGCCTGTGGATGAATTTGATGGTGACCATGATGATGTACTTGTTGCTGATGATGACCATGATGTTGGTGGTGACCGTGATGTTGGTAATGACCGTGATGTTGGTAATGACCGTGATGTTGGTGATGACCGTGATGGACGTGATGACCATGAATCATTTGTGGACCTACTCCTCCTACTAGAATAGGAGCAACACCACCAAATCCTGGTTGCGGACCAACTGGTGCAGGGAAGCCAGATTGTGCCCCGCCTACAAATGTTGGAAATGTAGTTGATGCCCCTACAGGAACTCCTCCTCCTACAAATGCCGGAAATGTAGTTGGCGCTCCTATAGGAACTCCTCCTTGCGCTCCTCCCACGAATGTTGGCATTCCTGTTTGCGCTCCAGCTACAGATGTAGGAACTCCTTCTGATGATCCGCCCATCCATGTTGGGTTCCCGCCATATCCTTGTTGTCCGGCTCCTCCCATTAGCATTTGTGCATAGCCATCCTCACCTATCATAAAGCCGTGCGATGCGTTATTATCCATCCCTTTCATTTCTTTCACCTCTTTCTCTCAATTTAACCTGCCTTTGTTATCATATTTCGCATACAAGAATAGGTGTTTGTCTATAAGGGAATTCCACTCATTTTTCAGTTGTCTCAAAAAAAGAGCAGCCCTCTCATAAGGACTGCTCTTTCCTATTAATTTGCAACGATATTAACAAGTTTTCCAGGAACAACAATTACTTTACGAACTGTTTTCCCTTCAATTTGTTCTTTCACTACTTCGATAGCAAGTTGTTCCATTTCTTCTTTTGATGCGTCTTTTTTCGTTTTCAGTTTCGCACGAACTTTACCCATAACTTGAACAACGATTTCAACTTCATCTTCTACAAGTTTAGACTCATCAAATGTTGGCCAGCTTGCATATGTGATTGTTTCACTGTGTCCAAGCTTGCTCCAAAGTTCTTCCGCAACGTGCGGTGCAACTGGTGCAATCATTTTCACGAAACCTTCTACATATTCTTTCGGAAGTACTTCTGTTTTATATGCATCGTTAATGAACATCATCATTTGAGAAATTGCAGTGTTAAAGCGAAGCTCTGCATAGTCTTCTGTAACTTTCTTCACTGTTTGATGGTATGCTTTCTCAAGTTCTTGATTAGAGGCATCTGTGATTTTCTCACTTAGTTCACCATTATCTTGAACAAATAGACGCCATACACGATCTAAGAAACGACGAGCTCCGTCAAGACCATTTTCAGACCAAGCAATTGAAGCATCTAATGGTCCCATGAACATTTCGTAAAGACGAAGTGTATCTGCACCATGGCTTGCTACGATATCATCAGGATTTACAACGTTCCCTTTTGATTTACTCATTTTCTCGTTATTTTCACCTAGAATCATACCTTGGTTAAATAATTGTTGGAATGGCTCTTTCGTTGGAACCACACCGATATCATATAATACTTTATGCCAGAAACGAGCATATAGTAAGTGAAGTACAGCGTGCTCTGCACCGCCGATATAAATATCAACTGGAAGCCATTGTTTTACTTTTTCAGGATCTACAGGTGCTTCGCTGTTGTTTGGATCGATGTAACGTAGGTAGTACCAGCAGCTACCAGCCCATTGCGGCATTGTATTTGTTTCACGACGACCTTTTTTACCAGTCTCAGGATCGACAACATTTACCCACTCTTCGATGTTTGCAAGTGGTGATTCACCTGTACCAGATGGACGAATGTTTTCTGTTTTTGGAAGAACTAATGGTAATTCTTCTTCTTTCACAGCTGTCATTGTGCCATCTTCCCAATGGATAACTGGAATCGGCTCACCCCAGTAACGTTGACGACTGAATAACCAATCACGAAGACGATATGTTACTTTTTGATTTCCTGCACTTGTTACTTCAAGCCATTCAATCATTTTAGCAATTGCTTCTTCTTTATTTAGACCATCAAGAAATGCTGAGTTTACGTGTGGACCATCACCTGTATATACTTCTTTCGTGATATCTCCGCCTTTTACAACTTCTTTCATTGGAAGGCTAAATACTTGTGCAAACTCATAATCACGCTCATCGTGAGCTGGAACTGCCATTACAGCACCTGTTCCGTAAGTTGCAAGTACATAGTCAGCAATCCAGATTGGTAATTTCTCACCGTTTACTGGGTTAATTGCATAAGCACCAGTGAATACGCCTGTTTTTTCTTTCGCAAGTTCTGTACGCTCTAAATCACTTTTCGCTTTTACAGAATCAATGTACGCTTCTACTGCTTCTTTTTGATCCGCAGTTGTAATTTCTGTAACAAGCGCATGCTCTGGAGCAAGTACACAGTAAGTTGCACCAAATAGTGTATCAGGACGCGTTGTGAAGACTGTAAACTTCTCATCTGTACCATCGATGTTAAAGTGTACTTCTGCACCTTCAGAACGACCGATCCAGTTACGTTGCATATCTTTTAAGCTTTCCGGCCAATCAAGATCATCTAAATCTTCAAGTAGACGATCTGCATATGCAGTGATTTTTAACATCCATTGTTTCATCGGACGACGCTCAACAGGATGTCCACCGCGCTCACTCTTACCGTCGATAACTTCTTCGTTCGCAAGTACTGTACCAAGTGCTGGGCACCAGTTTACAGGTATTTCATCTACGTAAGCTAATCCTTTTTCAAATAGCTGTAAGAAGATCCATTGTGTCCATTTGTAGTAGTTTGGATCTGTTGTATTTACTTCACGGTCCCAATCATAAGAGAAGCCAAGTGCTTTAATTTGGTTACGGAACGTGTTAATGTTTTTCTCTGTAAATTCTGCTGGGCTATTTCCAGTATCAAGTGCATATTGCTCTGCTGGAAGACCAAATGCATCCCATCCCATTGGATGAAGAACGTTATATCCTTGCATACGTTTCATACGAGATAAAATATCCGTTGCTGTATATCCTTCTGGATGTCCTACGTGTAGCCCAGCTCCTGATGGATATGGGAACATATCTAGTGCATAAAATTTTGGTTTTTCTGTCTCATCTGGCGTGCGGAATGTTTTATTCTCTTCCCAATACGCTTGCCACTTCTTCTCAATTTCTTGATGATTAAAACTCATGAGATATCCTCCATTCAAATTGTATTTATTTTCACCGCCTAAAATACAAAAAACCTCTCATCCCTAGAAAGGGACGAGAGGTTATAGATTCCCGCGGTACCACCCTAAATTAATGTAATAAAGGATGTTCAAAACGTCCGGTAAAGATAGCTGTCGCATTTCTTTATCTTCCTTTTGAACAAGCACTAATATATACATTCGCTTAGATCCGTAACGTGGATAGACGGCAATTGCTACTTTGGTTCACAACTGCAACTCAAAGGCGAGTTCATAACGAAACGTGGATTGACTTGCACCAACCGTCAACTCTCTAAACCAGCTTCTATTACTACTACTCCTTCTCACTGTTATTACAAGTATGAGTTAATTTAAATATATTCTAAAACATGTTACATGTTCCGTCAAACTAAACTGCAATTTTTTCTTCTACTGTTTCTTCCACTTTCACTCGTTTATCATAAACACTCGTTGCGATAAGCGCTACTACAAGCATTACCATGATTACTATAAACAATACTTCCATATTGTATAAGTCAACAATTGCTCCGCCAACAACTGGTCCAAACATTTTCCCAACAGTCGCTGCGCTATTTACAACACCTTGATAAAAACCGATCTTATCATTTGGTGCAAGGATATTCGCAATCGTTGGAACAGCTGGCCAAACAAATAATTCACCAATTGTTAATGTCACCATCGCGACAAGGAACATGGTAAATTGCTGCGCTTGACTAAGTACAATAAATGACACTGCAAAAATGCCGATTCCGATCATAATTTGTTGTTTCAAAGAACGCTTCATCGCACGAATAATCATACTTACTAATGGCTGCGCACAAACAATCATCGCCCCGTTTATCGTCCATAACAGGCTGTAATGACGAAGGCTAATATTTAATTCCTGCATATGTGTCGCAATCGCACCTTGCCATTGTACATATGTAACCCAGCATAAAGCATATGCTACACATACGATAAGAAGTGCCTTGAATCCTGGTGTAAGAGACCAACCTTTTTCCGCTTTGACCGCTGTTTGTATACTTTGTTCATTTTTGTCCTCCATACCACGGAATCCGATAAAAGCAATTAAGAAGAAAATAAAGTATAAAATAAAGTTCGCTAAGAAAATATAATCAAAACGATAAGAAGCAACTAAACCACCGCACGCTGTACCAACAGCGATTCCAACGTTTTGTCCAACATACATCGCATTAAATGCTCTCCGTCCGCCTTCTGGCCAAACCGTACCAACCATCGCATACATCGATGGAAAGACCATACCAGAACCGAATCCAATTAACGCAAGCCACACAACATATAATGGCCAACCATGGAAGAATACAAGACCTAAAATCGCTAATAGTGTAATCACAATTCCTACTAAAATCGACTTGTATCCGCCCCATTTATCAAATAAAACACCGCCGAGTAAGTTACCAATTACTCCTGTTAACGAGTTAATCATTAATACCATTCCGGCCACAGATAACGATTTCCCTAAATGATCATGTAAATAAATTGTATTAAATGGCCATAAAAAAGAAGCACCCGTGACATTAATAATCATCCCAGCTACTAATAGCCATACTTTCCTTGGCATAGTTTCCCCTCCTATTCTGTTTTTTTCGTTCTATACATAACAGTAAAATTGTAGTCGTTTTTAAATAGGAAGGCAACTGATTAATAGTTGGTGAAATTCAGATAATGAGATATTGACTATATAAACACAAATTAAAAAATCGATATAAAAACCCTCTTTTTTAGGCAGGCGAGAGCATCTGGTCACGCATAGAAACGGTCAGGGTCTTTCCTGCCACATGCAAGGTTTAAAACAAAAGGAGAATGCAAGTAGCGATCATGGTGTATTCTGCACGGCAGTGACTTATATGTCGAAAAATTAAAATGGATATATATAAAACCCACATCTACATAAAGAGGTGGGTTTTAGTTCACGCTTTACAGCATTGGGAGAATACACTGAAATTTCATCCCCTTATAAATCACGTGATTTAAATGTACGAATCGCTATAAAAATAGCTGCTAACACATATAAAACAGCATAAACAATCATCATATTACTCGGTGTCGAAACACTCCCGAACACTCCTTGTGAAGCTATTGATAAAGGATTGTCTCCTGAATCAAATAAATAGATTGTCATTTTACGATACATTGTATCAATTGGGAATAAAAGGCTTGCAATTATGCCCATGTTTACAAGTGCTGTTTTTTGTGCCAATGTACCGATTTGTTCAACAAATCCGCCAATAAACCCAGTTCCGTACAAAATAATTAACACAATGCCAGCATTTAATGTTGCCATACGCGTGCTTAGTAATATCGCGATGCTAATTAAAATAACAGGCTGGATCAAGAAGAGAGCCAATGCTTTTATAATCTGCGTCGCCGTGAAATCTAAATGAAACGTGCTCCCTCCCATTGTTTGATGGATGAGTACGATACTTATAAACAGGAAGGCTGCGTACGCAATCAGTAAGCAACATAAGCCGATCCACTTTCCCATTAAAAAGGAAAAGCGTGAAATCGGTCTCGTTAGCCATGTATCAATTTGATGACTTTCAATTTCATTTGCAATACTGCCAACACTACTTAAAATAGCTAGCAACGCAGTAATAAACGAAGAAAAGTACAACCCCACTCCAAGAAGCTGTGTAGAAATAAAACTTTTGTTCATAAAATCTTGAGCTGCCGAAAGACCGCTAGATTCTCCTGGAAGGATTTCACTGACGGCGTAATGAATGGCCACTCCATAAAATATTAAAAAGGCAAAAGTCATACATAACGTAATGGTGAAAATACGCTTTAACAAAATTTCTTTAAATGATAATTTGGCGATTGTCCACATGCTGCGTCCCCTCTTTCTTATTTACCCAGTACATAAACACATCTTCCAAATGCGGGTGAACCGGATTTAACTGATACACAGGAATATGTAGTGCTACAAATGCTTCTAACAATCTAGGAATGTCATCTTCTTGTTGTAGCGTGATAATCCAACGCTTACGATTTTGCTGTTCTTCTATCTTCCGTACATTTTTAATAAACGAAGGCAATTGTTTAAAGAATAATTCGCTCTTTTCACCAAGTATTACTTCAACTTCCGTTTGAATCATCATCAATGAGCGCCAATCTCCTTGTACGATTAACTCTCCCTTATTAATAATCGCCACGTGATCACATACATGTTCAATTTCATTTAATAGATGGCTGTTTAAAAATACTGTCTTCCCTTGGTCCCGAAGCTCTTCCATTAAATGACGCACTTCTTTCCGCCCGATTGGATCAAGCGCAGATGTTGGCTCATCTAAAAAAATCAATTCCGGATCAGAAAGCAGAGCACAAGCAAGTCCGATACGCTGCTGCATTCCTTTTGAATAACCGCGAATTTTTTCTTTTTCCCTACCCTTTAAGCCAACTTTTTCAATAACCTCACTCATTTTTGCTTTCCGCTCACGAGAAGGAAGATCGCATAGTTTTGCATGCGTTTCAAGTAACTGCCATCCGGTCAGCCAATCAGGATAGCGAAACAGCTCAGGTAAATAGCCAATACACCGTTTTGATTCTATTGTCCCAATCGGCTGTCCTAACATTTGCGCCATTCCAGAATCCGGATGAATTAAACCAAGCATCGTTCGCACAAACGTACTTTTCCCTGCACCGTTAGGACCTATAAATCCGAATACAGTACCGCGCGGCACATCTAATGAAATGTTGCGGATACCGCCTTTTCCGTTATATTGTTTTGTTAAGTTCTTCGTTTGAATAATCCAGTCTTGTTTCATGTTTTACCCCCGCTCTATACAGGAACAGAGCCGCCCCATTTCGCGGAGCCGCTCTTGTTCAATCATTATTTTAATTCATTTGCAAGTTTAATAAGATCGTTTGCATTCAAATCTTTCTCTTGCTCTTTATGTTGCTCGATCATGTGCATTTTTCCATCTTTCTCCCAAATAAGCACGTTTTCATATTCAGTACTATATAAAACGGTCCTTACTCCTTGAACCTTTGTCTCCGATACTTTTGCACCTTTTGCTACATAAGGAATCGGCAATGTATGTGTCCAATCTTGAATACCTGCAAGTTGTGTTTTCACATTCGCAGGAATAATCGGAAGCTCTAAAACTGTTTTTTGTAATTTCGTAACATTTACACCCTCTGGAACAGAAATTTTTGGTGCATCAATTACATTATAGGAAAAAGCGCTTGATGTTCGATTGCCCTCAACTTCTATTTGAGTACGTACTGATTCCGGAACTGTGATCGAAAACTGCTTACCATTCAAAGCACTTTCAAACTGCGTATTGCTTTGTAGTTGTTTCAATAATTTATTAGCTTTTTCTGTATCGAGCTCAAATTGCATAATAAATGACGGATTCACATCCACATTCGTTACACGATATCCATCTGGCACTTTTGGAACAGCATATCCAGCTTCTCTTGCTTGCTGTTCCGACTGAAAATGAGCATCTTTTTTGCTTCCATTATCTTTGATTCCTATTTTCCCAATTCCTTTAATGGACTTTTCTCCTTCTTCCATGTTAGAGATCCATCCTTCAATTTCACGTAAATCAGAATCTGTAAGTTGAACTAACTGCACATCCTTTACTCGAAAAATCGATAACAAGTTACTTGCTCCTGCCCGTACTTCTGGAACTGTTAAAGACACACACACAACTGCCGCTGCTGCTGCTGCAGTAATCCAACGTTTAGATGATTTCTTCATATTATGCCATCTTCCCTTCTTTTTACTTTCTTCACTGTTTGTTTCTTCCGTTTTATGATTTTGTATATTTTGTTCAAAGGTTTTCCAAGCTTGGTCAACATCGATATCAATCTCTTCACTAACGTTTGTGAATTCATCATCCACTACAACTTCTACCCATTGATTAAGCTTACTTACTTCTTCTAACGCCTTTTGACATGCTTTACATTGGTCAAGATGTTGAATATATTGCTTTCTTTCATCGCGGTTTAATTCTCCATCTAAATACGCCTGTATAAATCCAATATCTTGGCATTTCATTTGTCACTCCTCCTTCATCCCTCTATACATCTTCCGAAATTTCGCTTTCGCTCGTGCTAGCAATGTTCCAACCGAGGAAACTTCCATATGAGTAGCCTCCGCGATTTCTTTATATTGAAATCCCGAAAACTTCATTAATAAGAGGGTACGTTCACGCTCATCCATTTCTTTTAATGTACTTTGTACACGAGTAATTTCTTCTTTTTGAATACATTTTTCTTCCGATGACGGACTGCTAATTGATTGTTTATAATTTGCTTCTTTTTCAATTCTTGCTTGATGCCTTTTTTCAGATCGCAAATAGTTATATGCTGCATAAATGGATGCTTTTGCTAGCCATGCCGATACACTTTCAATCTGTTTCCATTCTGTATGATATAATTGCAAAAATACTTCCTGCGCTAAATCTTCAGCAATTGCTTGATCTCGCACAATTCGCATAATTTGTCTCACAACGTGAGCATAATATTGTTTAAATACATCTTGAAACTGTATATTAGAAACTGAATCTTGTTCATATATATTTAACAATGAAGCTTTCACCTCCACTAATTTCTTCCTCCTTATTAGCCACTCTCACTATAAAGAAACCACAAACTTGCTATTTGTGACAAAAAAATAAAAAATATTTTCTTGTAATGGTTCATCCTTATTATAACCGTGTATTGAAACCAATTTTAATTCCTTGTTCTCTAAGAGATTTTGTTAAGAAGTATAAATCTATATATAAGTTAAAAAACCAACATAAAAACCTCCTTTCTTTTTAGGGAGACGAGAGCATCTGGCCGCGCATAGAAACGGCCAGGGCCTTTTCCCACCACATACAAGGTTTAAAGCAAAAGGAGGCAGCAAGTGCAAGTCATGTTGTATTCTGCATAGCAACGACTTATATGTTAAAAAATTAAAATGGATATATATAAATCGAAAAAAACGACATTACAAACAATGATTTAGGAAAAGCAAGAGATCGACTACATGGTTTAATTCCGACTTATCCCAATGTATTAGCTCTGCGCAAGAAATTAACGAATTGAAAGAATCTATCAATGAATTAAAAGATGAGGTCCGTAGTTTAAAAGAAGAAAAAGAAAAGCTTTGATATCGGTGATAATCTCGGATTTGTTGCTATACTAATTTTTTTGTTGCAATTATGTATATCACTCGTTAATAAAAAAAGGGGCTAACACTCAAAAGACCGCTTTTAGCGGTCTTTTGGGGGCAGCTCCTTTCTATATTGGAATCGATCTCTAAAAAAACAAATCCTGTCCCACATGATTTCCTGTTATAACTTGCATTCTATTTTGTAATTACATCAATAGAGTTATTTTATGAATAATCTTTATATTAAAATTTTTCATAAGAGATTCATCCTATTTTTGATTTTGGCCGTTTTTTAGAACTCCATTTAAATATCTTATCTAATACAGCATATATCCTATTGGATTCCTTCGCTAGTAAAGGTCCTACAGATGCTAATATCAAAACATATAAAGCTGAAAATGGTTTAATTGTAGCCATTAAGCCACCTGCCATCCCAATGTTTGCTAAAATGATAGAAAATTCTCCTCTTGATACAATTGTTAATCCAATATTCACAGAAGCCTTATGGGATAACCCTGCTTTACGTCCAGCAATCATTCCAGCTACAAAGTTTCCGCAGATTGTTAATAGAACCGCTCCTAGTGTTAACCATACAGCCCCACCAAGTGAAAAAGGGTCAATACTTAAACCGAAACTGAAAAAGAAGATGGCTCCAAAGAAATCCCGGAAAGGAACAACAAGATGTTCAATTCGATCACTATGTTCTGTTTCAGAAAAAACTAATCCTAAAAGAAGAGCTCCAATCGCTTCCGCAACACGAATCGTGTATGTTGCCTATTTTCACTAAAGTTATTTATGCACTACACAACTGGGGCAATAGATTTTAATATCCGTAAAAACTCAGGGTATTTATGATTGGGGAATTTAACATTATAAAAATTGGTTGAAATAACAAAAATCACAAGAGATAAGAATGAAAACACTATAACATCTTTTGATTTCAGCATGGTACCAACTAGACGAAATAACGATTCATTTTGTGTATTCAAAATTGTTTCCTCCTATCTTCTAAAAATAGGTTTCGTAATACGTTGTTTCATAATTCTTATCCCTTATTTATGTTTTACTAAACAATACTTGTTCATCTCTCCTTTCTTCACCTTTATGTTTTTTCTTATTAATAGATTTTTTGAAATTAGGTCCGTATACTTATAAAAAAAATCGCCCGAAACGTTCAAGGCGACTTTTTTATAAGGTAACTTTACATATTTACTTTGATAGGTTATGAGATTTATGAAACGTTTTAATCAAAAAAATACCGAGCACCCTCTGCTCGGTATTTTCCTATCTTAGTCTTCTTTCGGAAGAACAATTCCTTTATACAATTGAACTGTAATGAAGTAATAAATCGCGTAAATGACTATGAAAATAACAATTGGAAGCCAAATACGGAAGTACGGGTCAATTAAGATAAATCCGAAAATATTCATACCAACTAATACGTGAGCGATACCCACAATCGCTGGGAATAAGAATACTAAGAATAATTCTTTATAGATAGACTTCGTTAATAATTCACGGCGAACACCGATTTTACGAAGCATTTGATAACGCGTAATATCGCTTGATGCACCCGATAGAATTTTAAACATTAAACAACTTGCCATCATTGCTAAGAAAGCAATTCCTAGGAAGAACCCCATAAATACTGTTCCACTAGCGATGCCGTAAAATCCAGTATAAAATTGGTTCTTACTTTGCAAGGAATTTTCTTTTACATTTTTATATTTAACTAGCTGCAACTCGTCAATTTTTTTCCACTCTTTTTTATATGTTAAGAAATCATCTACTTTTCCAAGTAATGCAACGCCCTCTTTACCTTGCAAACCATCATACATTTTTTGGTCTACAATTTTAATTGTTTGATTAGGGGATACATAAATTGGATGAATCGTGCTTAATGCCTGATCCCACTCTTTTGGAATCACATTATCAGATTTTTCTTGACCGGAACTCAAAATCGCACCTACTGGCAATTCTTCAGAAGCTCGTTTCACTTTACCAATATCTTTCATTCCTTTAAAATCTTTTAAATCTTGTACTAAAGGACGATTTTTCTCTAAATCTTCTTTTAAATAATAGACATATTTATCGTCTGTTTTGTAACGATACTCACTTTTCTCTTTAAATGTAATACCATCTAAAATTTTCTTCTCTTCGGCTGTTGGATTATGAATCGTAACATCATAAATTGCCAAACCATCGACAGTAAGCATAACGTTATTTTTGAACGCCATACCGCCTGAAATCGCACCTGCTCCAAGCGCCACTAACATCGCTACTGTAGCTAGTACTTTTGTTAAGCTATTGATGCGGAAATTTAACTGGGCAAATGTAAAAGCATTAAGTCCTTTTTCAGTACGCTTTTTATTACTCTTTAGCTTTTTAATAATAAGCGGAAGGAATGTTCCAAATAACATGTAAGTTCCGGACGTTACAGTGATTAATGCAATAATAATCCCCATTTGCGCCAACTTACCCATGTAAACCATAGAAGCATAGCCGATTGCTAATAGAATAATTCCAACGAATGCAGCTATAACAGTCTTTACTCCTGCTTTAGAAACACGATCCGTTTTAGAATCTGCATGAACCAGTTGTAGAACCGTAATACGTGATAATTTGATACTATTCATAATTGCCGATAAAACAAATAGTATTAAGAAGAAAATACATGTAACAAGCATAGATGGAACATAAAATGCATGATAGCCACCTGCAGTAAATTCAAGCTGCTGCATAAGTAGTTTACCAATTCCTTGCGCGAGCCCTACACCGACTGCAATACCAACTACAAGAGATGCTGCTCCTAATACAATTGTTTCAATAAACATAAGCAGTGTCACCTTATGCTTTTTGGCTCCTAACATCATATACATACCAAATTCTTTTTGACGAAGTGATAGCAAGAAAGAATTAGCATATAAAATATAGAAGAATGTAATGATGGCTAATAGTACCGCACCAGCATGGAAGACGAATTGAATACTACTGATTACAGAATTCGCTTCAATAAATGCTTTATTCAATGCTAACGTTTGGAACATGTAAAAGATCGAAATTGACATTACAAGACCAACAAGTAAGACAATGTAATCTTTCAGCTTACTTTTCAGTCCTGACATAGAAAGCTTAAATAACATGTCTGAACCTCCTTTCTTATGCTTTTTGTGTGCCTAAGTCTGCAAGCACATCTAAAATTTCTTTATAGAACGCTTCACGCGTACCACCGCGGTGAATCTCTTTATATAACTCGCCGTCTTGAATGAATAAAATACGCTGACAGTAACTTGCGCTATATGGATCATGTGTAACCATCATAATAGAAACACCTTGTTCTTCATTTAAGTTTGTCATCGCATCTAAAAGACTCGCTGCATTTTTAGAATCAAGCGCTCCTGTTGGTTCATCTCCTAAAATGATCGCTGGTTCATGTACAAGTGCGCGCGCTGCTGCTGAACGCTGTTTTTGTCCACCAGATACTTCAGATGGGTACTTTTGAAGAATTTCTGAAATCCCTAACATTTTAGCTACCTTTTCTACTTTTGTTCCGATTTTACGTGATGGAACACCTTGTAGAGAAAGTGGCAGAGCAATATTTTCATAGATTGATAAGTTTTCTAATAAGTTAAAGTCTTGGAAGATGAATCCTAACTTTTGTGAGCGGAAATCAGATAGTTCTCCTTGCTTCATTTTTGTAATATCCGTACCTGCAATTTCAACAACGCCGCCCGTTGCTTTATCCAGTGTTGAAATTACATTTAATAACGTTGTTTTCCCTGAACCAGATGGTCCCATGATTCCAACAAATTCACCCTCTTGAATAGAGAATGATACACCTTTTAAGGCGTGTGATTGGCTCTCACCTTTTTTACCGTATACTTTTTGGACGTTTTGGACGTCTACAACTGGTCTGTTCATACATATCCTCCTACGTTTGTTTTCTCTTTTCCCATTTTGCGCCTTTCCAGGGTTATCTGCCATTGTTTTACATTACATTTACCTTACATTTTTGTAAGATGACAAAATAAAACCAGGTCATACTGCGACCTGGTTTACTCTGATTGCTTCGATTTTTGTGGTTGTCCTTTTTTACGATTACGTTGTTTTGCTTGTACCACTGGATCGAGTTCATTTGAAAACTCTGCGTTATGCCCATTTTGTGTTTTTTGCTCTGGGTTGTTTTGATCTGAACGCTTTGCCATGCCTATCACTCCTTATTAGTGCGGTGTAATAATCATTTGATGCTGCAATTGACGAACTGCCATACGAGCACGGTTTAGCTGCTCACGCTGTTCATCATTCGCATGTTGCTGCATGATTTGTAAATCATTATAGGCTTGCTCTAATTGTAATTGCGCATCAGAATACTCCATTGTATTGTAATGCTCTTGTCTACTTCCGATATCTAATTGCTCTTTTGCATACTCTATTGCTTGCTCTGCTTGCGTAATGTATTCTTCAAGTGATTGACGCTCTGCCATGATGTAGCCTCCTTGCCTTTAGTTCTCCTTTAGTGTGTCCCTTCCATATCGACCTTATGAGTATGTTATAATGGATTTTGTTTCATTTTAGGCTTTAGGAGGGATATGTAATGAAGGTTCAAAACCCTTTTCCATATACAAATGACAATAAACGTTACCATACGTGGAATTATCACTTACGAAAAGAGTTCGGCGAAAAAATCTTTAAAGTTTCATTAGATGCTGGATTTGATTGCCCCAACCGCGATGGCACAGTCGCATACGGCGGATGTACATTTTGTAGCGCTGCTGGTTCTGGTGACTTTGCTGGTGACCGCCGCGATGATGTTATAACGCAATATCATGAAATGAAAGAAAAAATGCACTCGAAATGGAAAGATGGAAAGTGTATTGCTTATTTCCAAGCGTACACGAATACCCACGCTCCTGTTGAAGTATTAAAAGAAAAATTCGAACCACTTTTAGCTGAAAAAGACGTTGTTGGTCTTTCCATCGCAACTCGTCCTGACTGCTTACCTGACGATGTTGTTGAATATTTAGCTGATTTAAATAAACGGACATATCTTTGGGTAGAACTTGGGTTACAAACTGTCCATGAACGTACAGCGAACCTCATCAACCGTGCCCATGACTATCCATCATATGTCGAAGGTGTAAACAAGCTTCGTAAGCACGGTATTAAAGTATGTTCACATATTATTAACGGTCTTCCTCTTGAAGATTATGACATGATGATGGAAACGGCTCGTGAAGTCGCAACACTTGATGTGCAAGGGATTAAAATTCATTTGCTTCATTTATTAAAAGGAACGCCAATGGTGAAGCAGTATGAAAAAGGACAACTTGAATTCCTTTCTCTTGAGGATTACGTAAGTCTCGTTGTCGACCAACTTGAAATCATTCCAGCAGATGTCATTGTGCACCGCATCACAGGTGACGGTCCGCCTGACTTAATGATTGGTCCAATGTGGAGCTTGAATAAATGGGAAGTATTAAATTCCATCGATGCGGAATTTGTACGCCGCGGAAGTTGGCAAGGAAAATATGCAAACGAGGTGAAACCCGTATGAAATTAGAACGTGTATTACCGTTTGCACGCACGCTTTTGCAAACAGCTGTCAAAGAAGGTGATTATGCCGTAGACGCAACACTTGGCAACGGTCACGATACTTGTTTTTTAGCGGAGATTGTTGGAGAACACGGGAAAGTATTTGGATTTGATATTCAGCGTGAAGCAATTGAAAGTTCGGCTACTCACCTAAAAGAAAGAGGACTTGAAGAACGAACTGTTCTCGTTCATGATAGCCACGATACTTTGTTATCTGTATTACCAGAAGAAGCAAAAGGCAAAGTAACCGGAGCCATTTTCAACTTAGGTTACCTTCCTGGCGGTGACAAGCATATCGTTACCAAACCAAACTCAACGATAGCTGCCATCGAACAATTATTAGAAGTCATGGCACCAGAAGGAATTATCGTTCTTGTCATTTATCATGGACATCCAGAAGGACAAGTAGAGCGCGATGCTGTCCTGCAATTCGCCGAAGAGCTAGATCAAAAACAAGCTCACGTACTTCGTTACGGCTTCATCAACCAACAAAATAACCCGCCATTTATTGTGGCGATTGAGAAACGCTAAATATATCGGCGATTCAACAAGAATCGTTATAAAAAACGTGCATGTGCTGCACGTTTTTTATTGTTCCGAGAATAAAATATGCCATATAATGGATGTGCGAAATCTATAAAGAAGGAGGCAATCATTTTGTTATTAGAACTAAAGGAAATACAAAAGGCCTATGGCAAACAACTGATACTAAAAGACATTCATTTATCACTGGTCTCCTTGCACATTTTTCTTTATCCATACTCGTTATTTCAATCGCAACATTATTTACACGAAATATCATTAAAAAAGCAAGTACAGCTTGGCTTAGTCTTTCTTTTGTACTACTTATCACAATTGCTTCCATTCGTCTCAAAAAAGAAATGCCGGAACTATTATGGGTTTTTCCGCCTATCAATAGTTTTCTGATGCTTGGACAATATGAACATCATTTGCTTGTTCACGTGCTTTGGCTTACTGCATGGGCACTTATATACTCGCTCTTATTAATTACTCTATTCCTTTTTCTCGTTCAAAAAAAACGATTTTAAAGAAGGAATATACGATGAAAATCGAGAAGTTTTAAATTCATATATTAAAATTTACCAACATAAGGAGAACTAACAATGATCGGAATATTAGCAGGAATGGGACCAAAGTCAACAGGCCCATTCGTTGATACAGTAGTCGAGCAATGCCAAAAAATATACGGTGCGAAACATGATATGGACTTTCCACATATGATGATTTATTCCTGTCCAACACCTTTTTATATGGATAAACCTATTGATCATAAAGCTATGGAAAATGCTATTATAAATGGCGCACAAAAACTTGAAAACACAGGTGTCGATTTTATTGCCATGCCTTGTAATACAGCGCACTTATATTTTTATGAACTACAAAATTCAATTTCAGTTCCCATTTTAAATATGGTGGATGAGACGATAAAAGAAATACCCGATCACGTAAGGAAAGTAGCTCTCTTAGCAACCGATGCGACTGTTCAATCCGGTATATATCAAGATGGGATTGCAAAACGTGGTATGGACTATATACATAAAAATAGCTGGCAAACCGCTATCACTCAAATTATCTCTAACATAAAAACAGGGAACCTAAATAAAGCAAACGAATTATGGTATACACTTTGTATAGAATTATCTGAAGCAGTAGATGCTGTTATCGTGGCGTGCACAGATTTAAATGTCGTATCGAAAACAGTGCCATATAACTTTTACTTGGTTGATTCATCTACTTGTCTTGCGCAAGCTGTTGTAAATAAATATTTATCCTCTCAAAAAAGTTAGGAGGATTCCATGAAAATAGAAAACAGCCCTTTCGAAATGGACTATACATTCGATGAAAACCTTCGTGAAAAACCAGTATCCCTTACGCAAATGAAGCAAGGAATCACATTTTTAAAAATAAACTTGCCTGATTCAGATTTATCATATGCAAAGCAATGCGGTTTAATCGGCGTTTACGAACGAATAGTAGGAGACCTTGCCGAAAGTAAATACTACTTACAACAAGCTATAGAGCAATATGAAACCTTACAACATATACAAGGAATTTTTATTAACAAACTCCCCCTTGCACATGTATATCACTGGGAAAAAGATTTTGAAAAAGCAAATGAGATTTTCACTGAACTCTTTCACATGTTACAGCAAAATGATTTAGCGCATTACGAGGATTTTCTCTATCAACATTACGGAAAAAGCAAATTAGATGAAGGGGATCTAAAAGCAGCTTTCCCTTACTTTCAAAAAGCACTGCAAATTCGATTAGAAAAAGGAAATGAAGAACTGATTCGCTCGACAAAACTATGTATCCAACATTGTTCTTCGTACCTATAAATATATCAACCCCTCGACAGAAATCGCTAAAAAGACGTGCGCATGCTGCACGTCTTTTTTATATGCCCCCTAAAACTTTTAACATTTTTCACAATTCTTTCAAAATAATCACACTTTATCCCGATATATTAAATGAGCATTCATTTTATAAAAGGTTGGACGGGGGATTTAAAATATGAAAAAAAATCGATCGCTTCATTATATTTTCTGGAGATGGCATTTTTACGCCGGTCTCTTCATAGCACCGCTACTCATTACTTTATCACTCAGTGGCATTGGTTATTTGTTTCGAGAGGAAGTTGAGAATTTCATCTATAAAGATTTATATTTTGGAAATAGTAGGCAAACAGAATCTCTTTCTATGTCTGAATCCATTTCAACAACAGAAAAGAAATATCCTCACTATAACGTGACGAAAATTAGCTATTTCAAAGATGATCATAATACAAGACTCACAATGGCAAATGAATATACGGGTGATCAGAAGTATGTTTACTTAGATAAACATAACCAAATTATTGGGGATCAAAATGCTGATGCAACGTTTGCAAATATTATGCGAGAACTACATAGCTCTCTTCTAGTAGGCGGTACCGTTGTAAACTACTTAGTCGAACTAGCCGCTTGCTGGACGATTTTTTTAATTGTTACTGGTTTATATATGAGTATAAAACGCTTCAAGAAACCCCTGGTATCAAACGCTAGAGAGAGGTCCAAACGACTTCATAGCATAATTGGTATTGTATTCACAATTCCACTCATTCTCCTAGTATTAACAGGATTACCTTGGTCTGCTTTTATGGGAAAACAAATTTATAACATAGCAACTTCCAATGAATCACTAGGATATCCGAAATTATATATGGCTCCTCCAGAGTCTAAGTTTAAAGAGTTACCGTGGGCGACTAGACAAGAAACACCGCCACAATCAGATTCAAACGAACAGACAGCTCTTTCAATTGATGAGTTAGAGAAATCGATTCAAATTGAAAAACCATATGTCATTTCATTACCAAATGAGCCAAAAGGAGTATTCACTATTTCAAAATCTAGCGGTTCTGGTATTACAGGAATGCACGTATCACCAAATGAAGAAATTACTGCTTATTTTGATCAATATAGCGGCACTCTCATTTCAAAAATTGACTATCGTGATTATGGCTTATTTGCACAGTGGTTTTCTTATGGTATCCCCCTTCATGAAGGACATTTATTTGGATGGCCAAACAAAATACTATGCTTACTTACAACCTTGTCCTTACTATTCCTCATTTATTTCGGTGTTAAAATGTGGCTAGCAAGAAAGCCACAAGGTAAGGTAGGAGCACCATCAAAACAAAAAGATAAAAAAAGCATATTTGCCTTTATACTTATTATGATTTTATTAGGAATTGTCATGCCTTTATTCGGTTTATCTGTTCTTATCATTTTTGTAATTGAGTTTTTACTATATCTATTCTCTAAAATATGGGTAAAAAAAGTATAGAAAAAAGCATTTGTACAATTCATCTTGTACAAATGCTTTTTATTTCTGACTCAATTTTTTTCTTTCTCTCACGAATTAAAAAAAGAACATCACCAATAATAATAGTCCCTATAATAGCCTGCGCTACATAATCCATCGTAGTTGGATCACCAGTTCTGTTTATCATCGTATACACTCCAAGCAAGAATGAAACCGAAAGACATACTAACAAGATAATTTCTATATGTTCATATAGTTTTTTTAAGAACTGTTTCATTGTGATTCCCCCTTCAAACCACCATTATCTCTTCTAACTTTCGAACAAATACACCAGGGTCTGCATTTTGAATATATTTTACTTTTATCCATTCCGTACCATGTTGAATTGAAATTTTAATTCCAAACAAACCTTTTTTCACCTTTATAGCGGATATTTTGTCAAATAAAAATTCTTCAAATAATGTATTTCCAGCAATATCGGGTCCACAGAAAAAGAGTCTTTTATTAGTCAAAACGAGTATGCCTGGTCGTGGAACGCTCCGATATATAAAAATTTCCAAAGAACATTGAATATACAATACAATGTTTTCATCATCATGTAGCATCTCTTTGGCTTGATTTAATATATTCTCCACTTTAATCCCCGCCTTTTTAAACTGTTATACTTTAATTATCCGAAGATTAAAATATAAAGTCAAAAAAAAATAGCTACAATAACATATCGACGATTCGACATAGAATATCGACCGTTCGCCAAAAATCAACATAGAAAAAGACATGCACCAAATGCACATCTTTTTCTATTTCTATCACTGCGCCCTTTTCTTTCGGTACATCTTCCCGTTCCAATAGAAGAATCGTGAAGTGAATCCACCATATTTCACGATGCGCCGTGCCATTTGCTGCATATTTTTTTGCTCTGATACCTTTTGATCAGATAAATAAATCCCAAGGAGACCGCGGCTAATAAGGCGATGAAACTTCGCATGTGGTAAGTCACCAATATTTCTTTCTGCTTCTTCCACAAAATGCTTCATTCGCTCTAATACGACTTGTTCATTTTCATAATAACTACAGAAATTTAAGTCCCCGCCAAGTCGGTCTTCTTCTTGATCAATAAAGTAATCAAGCAAAATATGAAGCCCTTGTACGTACGGGAAATAACCTTGCTTAATCTTTGCAATATCTTCATCAAGTAATTCATCATGAAACGCATACGCCACGAGACAAAAGATTCCAAGTGTTGATCCTGCACATGCCGAAAATTCAAACCAGCTCATTGGGGGTACATTTTCCTTATGAGCCTCAAACCATGTTTGTAAGCGCGGTTCTCTTTCTTCTAGTTTCACATGCTTATGAATTTGTAAATCACAATAATAACAAGCAAGTTCGTGAAGAATCGGAGCGATTTTATCATAGTGCTTCGTTTTCTTTAAAACATCTTGGCATGTTGCAACAAGCTCATCTAAATAACCACCATCATCTTGATCATCTCGATAACGATAGTAATTGCTTCCTTCACTCTCTGGTGTTAATGCAGTCAGCATTGATTCATGCAGTGCAGCAAAATCATTCGGATCAAGCGATGTACTACGATCACATAAATTATCTAAGTAATCACTAATCGTCTGATACGCCACAATAAAACGAATACATTCCTCGCGTTGTTCATTTGCGAGCAGCGCTAAAATACCACCGCCTTCACAATGAAATGTTTTATGCTCAATACTTGCAATCGCTTGACTATGAAGTTCGTCATTTGGAATATGGTAGGCACGCTCTTTCCACATCGCTAGCTCATGGTGTACAACCGGAAACACATCACGGTATACTTTCGCCATGAGCGTTATGGGATTACTCGGTACGTTCACTTCTTCCTTCATCTCCTCTATTAAATGTACAAATAATTATTTATTTGTTTCTATTATGTTATTTACATGTATTTCAGTAAATGACTTGATATAGTTCAAAATCTCATCTCGCTCATACTCATTTAATAGCTCATGGTAACAATTTGGCCATTCTTTATATGCCTTATCACTAATCTTTAAGTTATCAAACCATTTACGGACACGTGTTTTATCTACAAGTTTATCCTCACATGCCTGCATTAGCAAGAGCGGAACGTCTGGAAACTCATCTATTTTGTCATGAGCAATCTCAATAGATTTTATCAATTCACTATACCAACGAACCGATACCTTGCGCAAGAACAATGAATCATTTTCCATCGCATCGCGAACTTCTTTATTTCTCGTTGACATGTTTACTGTAAGTTTGGTGGGAAATTGAAGTTTTGGCGTGAGAATATTTAACACCTTTGAGACAGCTCGAAGCGGAGCAGCAGGTACAGCTAATACACCTAAGCATGGCGAGCTTAATATAATTCCATCTATATCGTCTCTCTTCGTTTCTTCCATCATTCGAATGACAATAAGACCGCCCATACTATGTCCAAATAAAAAAATAGGTAGCCGATACTTTCTTGCTTCTTTCACCCATAATTTTATTTCTTCTATGTATTCATCAAATGAGTCAATATGTCCTCTATTTCTTGAAGTTGTTCCATGAGCTGGAAGGTCTCCCATGACAACATGATACCCGAAATGATTCCACATTTCTGCTAGCGCCTCATAACGTCCGTGATATTCCATCGCACCGTGCACAATCACGATTACCGCTTTGGCTGCTTCCGCTTCATAATTCCACATACGAAACTCCTCCATTTCACTCTTTCCCTTAATTTGATACACTAAAACTAGTTTCTAGGAAAGGAAGGCTTTACATGATATATCCTTATAAAGATAAAAATCCGAAAATTGCGAGTAGTGCTTTTATCGCTGACTATGTTACGATTACAGGCGACGTCACAATTGGTGAAGAATCAAGCATTTGGTTTAATACAGTCATTCGTGGTGATGTGTCTAAAGTAATAATTGGAGACCGCGTAAATGTACAAGATCAATGTACACTTCATCAAAGTCCACAGTACCCTCTTCTTTTAGAAGATGATGTAACAGTTGGACATCAAGTTATTTTACATAGCTGTACCTTAAAAAAAGACTCTTTAATCGGGATGGGATCTATTATTTTAGACGGTGCTGAAATTGGTGAAGGTGCATTCATCGGTGCTGGTAGTTTAGTTTCACAAGGAAAGAAAATTCCACCTAATACACTGGCCTTCGGTCGTCCGGCAAAAGTCATTCGCGAATTAACAGATGAAGATCGCAAAGATATGGAACGCATTCGCAAACAATATGTTGAAAAAGGACAGTACTATAAGTCACTGCAAAAATAGTCTCTACTTGCTGCCACCATGATGGCAGCTTTTTTCGTTAAAACTCTAACGTTTTCTTTACAAAATCTTATTATTCCCTCAATAAAACCTTATTAAAATAGAAGATATAATCTCAATATATATGTAAATGCGGGGGAGAGATTTCATGAAAGCTAAATCCGTCAGCTCCTTATATAAAATAGAATGTTACATTTTTAAAGGAATTAACCGTTACTTTGATCAAAAAACATTAAATATCTTTTTCCGTACCATTACACATATCGGTGGTGCAATCTTTTCCATCTCGCTTACGTTATGCTTTCTTATATTTTCACAGGGTCCTCTACACGATGCAGCAATTGCAGCAGCTCTTTCATTAACAATTAGTCATATTCCTGTGCAAATATTAAAAAGGTGGTATCCACGCAAACGGCCTTATTTAACAATTCAAGATGCAAAATATCCATCGCATCCATTAAAAGATCATTCTTTTCCGTCAGGTCATACAACAGCTATTTTTTCGGTAGTTGTTCCATTTATTTGTTATGATCCAAACTTATTAGTCGTTTTACTTCTATTAGCAATTATTGTAGGAATTTCCCGCATCTATCTCGGGCTTCATTATCCATCAGATGTATTTGTAGGTATGTGCCTTGGCACATGTTCTGGCATCATCTCTTTTTATCAATTCATTCCATTTTTCATGTAAAGGAGAGATTGGATGAGAGTCGCCATATTTACTGATACATTTACACCGCAAGTAAATGGCGCGGCGTAGATTGTTCACTCTTCCATCAGGCTTACAATAAAGACCTATTCCGAAAAAAATATAATATTACTGCTCCATACATTCTTTCCTATGTCGGACGCATTGCCCCTGAAAAAGATATCGAAACATTGCGTACACTGATTCACACACCAATAAAAGAACGAAAAGATAATATTCATTGGCTCATTGCAGGAGATGGTCCCCTTGCTGAAGAATTACGTAAAACTTTACCAGCAAACGTTACGTTTACAGGATATTTACAAGAAGAAAATTTAGCAGAAGCTTATGCATGCTCCGATCTCATGGTATTTCCATCGGCCACAGAAACGTTTGGCAATGTCGTTCTTGAATCGCTCGCATGTGGTACACCAGTCGTTAGTGCGAATTCTGGCGGAGTAAAAAATATTATTACAGATGGAAAAACAGGTTTTCTTTGCGAACCCAAAAACTCGAACTCATTTTTATCATCTATTTATCAGTTGTTAAATAACGAAGAAATGCGTAAACAAATGGGCATAGCCGCTAGATTCTACGCCACTACACAAAGCTGGGATGAAATTTTTCATGGTTTATACATGCAATATGAAGAGGTGCTTCACCAAAACAATACCGAACTACTTGCGTAATAAAAAAATTGACCTCAAAACATATAGCAATGAACTCATCCATCGTATTCATAAAGAGCAAAAAGGTATGACTCTATAACGTCATACCTTTTTGCTCTTTTTCTCATTCAGTAACCGCGTATATTCCTCTTTTGTATTTACATTCACAAATAATTCTCTCGCTACATTCCATTCCTCTTCCATCACATATTTTACGTTGCACTGTGATAAAAGTTGTTCCATACTTCGTTTTTCTTCATTTAGTAATGCGTATATTTTTTCTTTTACACGATAATGATACGCTGCTAATAACGGCTGCTTTCTTCCATCAATAACCGGAACAATTGCCTCATATTCACCACTTATTTGTCCTACTAATGCTGTAATCCACTCATTTGAAAGGTTCGGTGCATCACAAGGCGAAACGATATACCACTCCGTCTCTATATGCTCCATCCCCGATACAATTCCAGCAAGCGGTCCATCTCCTTTATAGAGAGAAATATCTTCTATAACAGGAACGTCTACTAAGGTAACAATTCTTTCTTTTATATCAGGATGACTAATCACAACTACATCTTGTATAGTATCCCGCATCATTTGAACAATCTGTTCGATAAAAGTATGTCCTTGCCAGCTTGCCAATGCTTTCGGCTCACCAAATCGTCTCGACATACCACCAGCTAATACAATCCCAGCGAGCTTTTTCATTGACGATGCAGCTCAAATGTAATGTGTCCTAACTCTGGTAAAATTAATTTATTCATCGCAAGGCGAACTGCCCCGCTAGAACCTGGCATCGAAAAGACAACTTTCCTTCCAATTGTTCCGCCAATTGCTCTACTTAGCATTGCAGCGCTGCCGATATCTTCTAAATAACTAATCATCCGAAACAATTCACCAAATCCAACAATTTCTTTATCTAATAATGCCGAAACTGCCTCAATCGTAACATCACGCTTTGTAATACCAGTCCCTCCATTTGTTAAGACAACATCAACATCTTCTTGATGATATCCACTTAATACAGCTTGCCTAATACTTTCTTTATTATCTTTTACAATTTCATAAGCGGTTACTATATGGCCCGCTTCTAATAATAATTCTTTTAACAATTTACCACTCTTATCCGTCTCTTCTGTACGTGTATCAGAGATCGTAATAATTTTACAACGAACCTCTGTGGGTGCTTGTTTTTTATGTTCTATTACGCTCATTTTTATTCGCCCCTTCTTATGAACTACTCATAATTTTATCATATCGTATAGAAATTTTATTACATATGAAATACATCACATATCCACAATTATCTATTACATGACCGAAACATCATGATACAATATAAGTATATATAACCATAAAAAGGGAGTTTATCTATACCTCTATTTTATAATCCTAAACAACCTGTCCCATGAATTCCTTTTCTTATAATCCTAATTCCCTTCCAATTCATTACCTATAGATTAGATATCAATTTTCTAAAATGATACGTATTCATGCTAGACGACTCTATTGGCTATTATCGAGAACCGTGGTTCCTCTTGCTTTATTTTATTTCAATGGATTAGGAATCGCACGAAATAACCAGATACATACTAAATAAATTTTCATACTTAGGAGGTTCATTCATGGAACTTTATCGAAAACTCACAACGGTATTTATCCTTCTATTTGTCGCTTCCATCAGTGCTGGGATGGCATTAAAGGATGCTGTTCCATATTCAGCAATTGGCGGCTGGGGATTTGCGACACTCTTTTTACTATGCAGTGCATTTTGTGCTGGAAAAGCGCGTCAAAAGAAAGGCTGATGACCATTATTTCGCAAAAAACCTACAATTTGCAGATCATGCGGAAAAGAGATTCAAACATATGAAAAAGCATGGGTTCATATGCCGTTCCCTCCAAGCGGGATGACAAATATGAAAAAATATATTGAGCTTGATGGAGAAGTATATTGTGGTTCGTGTGTTGGAGTATTCACGAAACAAAATAATGAGGTGAAATAGGAGATATACCGAATTGTTCGAATCAAATCGAATTCGCTTACGAAAGTTTTCAAAAGACGATATTCCCATCTATCACCTTTGGCGAAACGATATAGAAGTTATGAATACCACTATCCTTAGTCTTGATGTCCATTCCGTTCAAGAAACAGAAGCGTTTTGCAAACAAATCATCCACTCTCCCACTTCTAAAAGTTATATCATTGAACAAAAAGATAGTCATCTTCCCATTGGCCTCACTTCTTTAATTAACATCGATCCACACAATCGAAATGCGGAATGTATTATTGATATCGGTAAAAAGAATTGCTGGGGACAAGGATACGGGAAAGAAGCCTTAACAGTGTTATTAAATTATGTTGCTTGTAACTTCACTACTTGCTTTTTGTTGTAAATGCTTGAATACTACAACCACTCTTATAATAGGCAATATATTATCTCCAATAATCTCATATTATTTTATCCATGTAACACGTGATGAATATTTTTGGGGATATTTTAAACCATTAACACCCATCTAATTATTCACAGTAGTTAGCTTCCTAAATTTGATTTCATAATTATGTGCAATCAAATTAGCCAATATATATTTGAATAAAGTTCAAGATTAACTTTACCCAAATATGTGTTAACATGCCTAAAAAAAAGCTTTGCGCCTTCGCGCAAAGCTTTTTTCTTCTTATATTATAGACCAGCTTGCTCTTTTAAAGTTGCTGCTTTGTCTGTACGTTCCCATGAAAGGTCTACATCAGTACGTCCGAAGTGGCCGTAAGCTGCTGTTTGTTTGTAAATCGGGCGACGTAAGTCTAACATTTTGATGATACCAGCTGGGCGAAGATCGAAGTTGTTACGAACTAGTTCTACTAGTACTTCTTCAGATACTTTACCAGTGCCGAATGTATCAACTGAAATTGATACTGGTTGTGCCACGCCGATTGCGTATGCAAGTTGTACTTCTGTTTTTTCAGCAAGACCAGCTGCTACGATGTTTTTCGCAACATAACGAGCTGCGTATGCTGCAGAACGGTCAACTTTTGTTGCATCTTTACCAGAGAATGCACCGCCGCCGTGACGAGCGTATCCGCCGTAAGTATCAACGATAATTTTACGTCCTGTTAAACCAGCATCCCCTTGTGGTCCACCGATTACGAAGCGGCCTGTTGGGTTAATGAAGAATTTCGTTTCCTCATCCATTAATTCTGCTGGTACTACAGCTTTGATTACGTGCTCTTTTAAGTCGCGATCGATTTGTTCCCATGTAGCTTCTGGATGATGCTGTGTAGAAATTACAATTGTATCGATGCGTACTGGTTTACCATTTTCATCATACTCAACTGTAACTTGCGTTTTACCGTCTGGACGTAAATATTCTAATGTTTCATCTTTACGAACTTCCGTTAAACGGCGAGCTAATTTGTGAGCAAGTGAGATTGGAAGTGGCATTAATTCTTTTGTTTCATTACATGCGAAACCAAACATTAAACCTTGGTCCCCTGCACCAATTGCCTCAATCTCAGCGTCAGTCATTTGACCTTCACGTGCTTCTAATGCTTGGTCAACACCCATAGCGATGTCAGCAGATTGCTCATCGATAGATGTTAAAACTGCACAAGTTTCTGCATCGAATCCATATTTTGCACGAGTGTAACCGATACCTTGAATTGTTTCACGAACGATTTTTGGAATATCTACATAAGTAGAAGTCGTAATTTCCCCCGCTACCAATACTAAACCAGTTGTTACTGTTGTTTCACAAGCTACACGTGCATTTGCGTCTTTTGCTAAGATCGCGTCTAAAATTGAATCAGAAATTTGGTCACAAATTTTATCTGGATGTCCTTCAGTTACAGACTCAGATGTGAACAGATGACGTTGTTTTGTCATGTGGTAAACCTCCCTACAGTAATCGTATATATTGTACGGAACTCATCCTTAATTTGCCACAAACTGCGACATTCATTTATTCTCCCACACAAGTATAAAGAAAAACCTTTCCTATATAGAGGAAAGGTTTGATTTGCTACTTGCATACTGCTTTTTGCCCTTCGCTCTTATCGTTCGAGACCGTTCGCCTCGCACAGGTTTTAGCACCTATTCACTTGTTTATTACCGTTACAAGTGAGGTTGCTGGGCTTCATCGGGCCTGTCCCTCCGCCAGCTCGGGATAAGAGAGTATCCGTCCCAACCTATACTAAAGAAATGATATTCATTTGTCAATTAATATTCACATATTCCTACAAGTTTTTCGCATTATTTGTCGGACAAAATATAAATAGGAAAATAATACATTCGCACAAACAAAAATAAATAAATAGTATACATTATTTATATGATTGTGTTATACTCTTGATGGGGATTACGAGAAATATTTCATTAAAATGAAAAGGATGGTATATAAATATGAGTACTGTGAATGTCCAAATTGGATTACACGAATTACTGAACGGAAGCAATGCACAGGTTCAATTAAGCGTTCCACAATTAGTGGAAAAAGTACTAATGAGAAATGAAGGAAAATTAACTTCTACTGGTGCCGTCTCTGCTTCTACAGGAAAATATACAGGACGTTCTCCTAAAGATAAATTCATTGTGAAAGAAGCGTCGGTTGCCGATAAGATTGCTTGGGGATCTGTAAATCAACCGATTTCTGAAGAACATTTTAATAAATTATATACAAAAGTATTAGAATACTTAAAGGAAAAAGAAGAATTATTCGTATTTAAAGGATTCGCTGGTGCTGATCGTAACTATCGTCTTCCATTACAAGTTGTTAACGAATATGCATGGCACAATTTATTTGTACATCAATTATTTATTCGTCCAACTGAAGAAGAATTAACAAATCATGAAGCTGAGTTCACAATTGTTTCTGCACCAAGCTTTAAAGCAGATCCAGAGATCGACGGTACAAACTCTGAAGCATTCATCATGGTTTCATTTGAAAAACGCATCGTATTAATCGGTGGTACGGAATACGCTGGAGAAATGAAAAAATCAATCTTCTCTATTATGAACTTCTTACTTCCAGAACAAGATATTTTATCTATGCACTGCTCTGCAAACGTAGGTGAAGAAGGCGATGTCGCTTTATTCTTCGGTTTATCTGGAACAGGTAAAACAACATTATCTGCTGACCCACACCGTAAATTAATTGGTGATGATGAGCACGGTTGGTCTGATAACGGTGTATTCAATATTGAAGGCGGTTGCTACGCAAAATGTATTAACCTTTCTCATGAAAAAGAGCCGCAAATTTTTGATGCCATTACATTCGGATCTGTACTTGAGAACGTTGTAATTGATGATCAAACACGCGTTGCAGATTACAATGATACTACATTAACAGAAAATACACGTGCTGCATACCCAATTGATGCGATTGATAATATCGTCGTACCAAGTGTTGCTGGACATCCAAATACAATTATTTTCTTAACTGCTGATGCATCTGGGGTATTACCTCCAATCAGTAAATTAAATAAAGAGCAAGCTATGTACCATTTCTTAAGCGGTTACACTAGCAAACTAGCTGGAACAGAGCGCGGCGTAACATCTCCACAAGCGACATTCTCAACTTGCTTCGGTTCTCCATTCTTACCACTTGATGCATCTCGCTATGCTGAAATGCTTGGTGAGAAGATCGAGAAACATGATGCAAAAGTATTCCTAGTAAACACTGGCTGGACTGGTGGCGAATACGGCGTTGGAAAACGTATGAACTTAGGTTACACTCGCGCAATGGTGCAAGCCGCATTAAACGGCGAGCTTGATAACGCTGAAACAGTGAAACATGACATCTTCGGTCTTGAAGTACCACTTCATGTACCAGGTGTACCTGATGAAGTATTAATGCCTGAACAAACATGGGCTGATAAATCTGCTTACAAAGCAAAAGCAATCGAACTTGCAGGTGAATTCACAGAAAACTTCAAGAAGTTCGAGAACGTTTCTGAAAACATGATCAAATTAGGCGGTCCAATCGCTTAATTTAACCTTTACTGTTTGAATACCCCTTTACTCATATGAATAAGTATGTTGTAGCCTAAAAAGTGCGCGTACTCACCGACAAAACCCATGCGGCTTAATAGGTTACACATACTTACAATAAAAAAGAAGCTTACGATAAAAACGTAAGCTTCTTTCTATATATATTTTGATTTTCCAACGTATAAATCGCGGCTTCGGAAATAAAAGTGGATTCCCCTCTCACTTGCTCTTTTTGTTTTCACACGGCATGGGGCAAAAAAAGGCACTGACCGCTTCTATCCATGGACGGACGCTCTCTTCCACCCCAAAAGAAAAGGTTTTATACCGTTTTTTCAATTTGTATTTATCTATTTCCTCGCATCTTTCATGCTATAGTATCCTAAATTAATAACGATTAAAAAATAACCACCCATAATCCCAACAGCAAATGCCCACATGACCATATGATGTTCAATCTCATACATAATAATCGCACCGAGTATCGCTGCTGCAAAGCGATTAATCATACCAAGTGTTGGTGCCTTACTCTTTTTTACAATACTATCTCCAAGCTTTTCAATACGTCTTCCTAAAATCCAAACACAATACATACTAACGAGTAAACCAATCCCCACACCTAAAAAGTGAGCAGAAAAAGGTGTCATCGCCCAGCCTAATAGCATCGCGCCTAGCAAATAATACATTTGGATTTTAAATGACCTTAGTGACATACTAATCATGCAATTCTCCTTTATCATTATCATCTTATTTACATATCATCAGACTTCATCTGTTACATTCAAAGAAAAACAACATAATCACTACGCTTATGTTGTTAAAATATTTTTCGGAAATAACATTATACAAGATTTCTAGTTTGAAAGCAGGATCATTTTGTGACGTTTTTGCAAACATTTTTTCATAGATTTATAAAAAAGTGATATCAATCTATAAGATTATGGATATGATGTATATATATCCGCTTTAATTTTCCAACATATAAAATCGCTGCCACGAAGCACCAAAATTCACCTGCACTCTTTTCCTCTCTCTGTTCTAACTTGACATGGGGTAGGAAAGGACTCTGACCGCTGCTACGCATAGCCGGGTCCTCTCTCCCACCTAAAAAGAAAGGTTTTACGTCAGTTTTTCAATTTACATGCATGTAGTAAGTACACAAAAAAGGGGGCGTATAATGATTTATTTTTTAATGGCTCTCATTCACCTCATTATCCCTGCACTTATAGGACTCTCATTATATTGGTACACAAAAAAACATAGTATCTTCTATGCTGTCCTCGGTGTTCTTCTCTCCGGAATTATTCTCATTGCACTGTTCCGCACACCTTTTCTTAACTTAATCCCACTTATTACTGCCATTTTGTTCCTCATATTTCTACCCAAAATAAAAAAATAGGAAAGCAGATCATGACTGATCTGTTTTCCTATTTTGATATATGTTCTGACACGACAGGCTGCGTCCTAAGTTTTTCGGATTTCACAAACCATAAACCGAAAAAAATAACACACCCACCAATTATTTGTTGTAATGAAATCTGTTCTTTCGCCCATACCGCTGCAAATACAACCGCAACAAGCGGTGTAATATACATATATACCATCGTATGAGAAGCTCCAATTTTTTGAACACCAATATACCACATAACTAAACCGAATACCGTTACAAAGAAAATAGAATATAATAGTGCAAACCATGTCATTCCTTGTTCAATTTGAAACGGCATCGAAAAAATATGCCATCCGCTTAGTATAACAAGAGGAATCGCTCCAACAACTGCTGACCATGCAGTCACACGAAGCGCTGAATATTTTTTAATAAGTGGTCCTGCTAACACTGGATATAGCCCCCAGCACATTGATGTAATCAGTCCAATTCCATTTCCGTAAAAAGACCCAACAAGCGAATGTCCAGCTAATAAAACGAGAGCGGCTCCCCCACAGGCTATGGTAGAACCAACTAATTTTCGCGAAGAAAATTTCTCTTGCTTAAGCAAAATGGCAAACATCGTTGTAAAAATAGGTGAAATAGAAATGAGTAAAGAAGCGTTCGTAGCGGATGTATATTTAATAGTTTCCATAAATAACGTTTGATACAATACGATACCGACAATACTCACAACAATGAGCCTTAGTATGTCCCTTCTCTCCATATACAATGACTTTTCAATATAAAATGTAAGTAGTAATAATAACGGTGCTGCTGCAATCATACGGAGCGCAGTAAACTCAACTGCTGAAAACTCCTCAAGTCCGTATTTCCCGATCGTATAATTTATCCCCCAAATGATAACAACATTTAAAAGTAATAATTCAATCCCCCATCTTCTCATGCGTAATCCCCTCCGCACAGATGATTATACAGAAAATTTAATTAAATGTACATTTTATAAACTAAAGAATTTCATAAGAAAAAGGAGCGTACAGTTTGCTCCTTTTTTCATAAGTTATACTCGAATATGAAGTTTCATATTCGGATTATAAAACTGATTCGGACTCTTCAATTGAAAATGTCCACCTGATTCATGTAAATCAACAGTCAATTTATCATCCATAAAAACAAGCTTTGTGCGATCCGCAATAAACTGTAGTTTATTTGAATCAATATCTACATCACGTTCATCTTTCTCTGATACAGCCACCAAATCAATAATTCCACTCATCACACAGCCGCATCCTTCATTATCATAAAATAATTTTATAAACTTCGCTTCACTTGGAATCGTATCCATAATCTTTTTATATGCTGCATCCGTTACAGTAACGTACATATATTGTCCCTCCTACCTCAGTACATAATTCTTATATTGTACCATTCTTTTTATAAATTCTATCCATTTATTGTATACAGAAAATTAAGACTAATATAAAATGTATGTGATAAAGGAGGATGAATTATGCCAGCTTTACAAGAAATCAAAGATAAAGACCTTTCTATTTATACATGCCATGTTCCAATGGATCATCATCAAACATATGGAACAAGCATTGCGATTGCAAAAGCTCTAGAGGCCGATATAGTAGATGGTTTTGCTTATGATGGTAAAGATATACCATGTGGACTCATTTGCAAAATTCCTGAAACAACAACAAGAAAACTCGAAAAACAACTAAAAGAACTCTTTCACATTCCGTATATAGACTTTGAAGGCAAACGACATGAATTTATCACAAAAATTGCAATTATCGCTGGATGCGGTGATAAAATAGATCTTCTTAAAGAAGCAGAAGAAAAGGGCGCTGAGGCGTATATTACAGGTGAAATTCATTGCCATATTGATAACGAATACGGCAAACATAAGTATTCACTAATTATGGACTATGTGAAAGAAACGAATATGTCGCTTATCGGTGTGTCACATTCTGCTTCTGAATACTTAGTGAAGGAAACATTGATGCGTAATTGGTTTATAGAAAACTTTGATGTGGATGTTGTTTTACTTCCGCAAAAGAAATGGTGGTATTAAATGCGCATTCGAAAAATTTTTTTCATATTTCTCATTCTTACCTGTTTTTTATTAGGTGCATGTAAAAATAACCCTGAAGACGAATTAAGAAAAACAGTGTGGGATCAATTATCTGAACATACGAAAGAAGAACTAAGTGATGGCTGGAAGCATGCTACAATTACAACTGAAACATTGCAAGCCGGAATATCTTCGGTCAAAGATTCCTCTTATATAGGAAAAGAGGTTTTTCGTATTTCGTTCCCATCTGATCGTTCTTACAAACTTGGAAATGTAGATGCATTTGTTGATATGAAAACAAAGAAAGTAATTGGATTTGGTCTACGAGATTAAAAAAGATTGGCTAATACTGCGGATCCTTTAATTATCAGGAATAGATAATTAATCTAATAAGGTATATGTAACGATCATTTTAAATAAAAAGAGAGGATTTACTTCCCTCTCTTTCTCATTCATCAGTGAATTGGTAACACAATCTCAACTGTAGTCCCTACTCCAACTTCACTCTCAAATTGTATCTTTCCTTGATGTTCTTCAATTATCTTATAGGTAACCATTAATCCTAAACCAGTTCCATCATCTTTCGTTGTATAAAAAGCTTCGCTTAGTTTAGGCATTTTGTCTTTCGGTATGCCACATCCCTCATCCTTGATTCGAATTATCATTGCATCTTTTAATGTAACTTCAATGATAATTATTCCACCATCTTGCATAGATTCAATCGCATTTTTTATTAAATTTAAAAACACTTGTTTTAAACGTTTTTCATTACATGTTATACTTGGTAACTCACCTTTATAAATGGTATGTATTTTAATTCCTCGTTCCGAAGCAGACTGTCCCATAATTCTTACCACGTATGAAAGAATGTCTTTTATATTATGATTCCCGCATTCCATTGGCTTAGAATTTCCAAGCTCCACCAGTTCGGTGGCAATTGTATCGATTCTTTCGATTTCTTGCTCCATAATATCACAATAGGCTTTATCCTCAGGATACTTTTCTTTTTGTCCTCTAACAAAACCGTTCAACAGCATCAATGGATTACGCATTTTAAAACCGATAACTGTTGCCACCCTTCCAATTACAGCCATCTTCTCCGATTGTTGCAATTCCTTATGTGTCATTTCAATTGTGTGTATATAAGATTGGAATCTCAATAAAATAATCCATCCTATAATGGAAAACAAGCTACAAAGAACAATAGGAATGAGAACAATAAAAGAATTCACAATGAATCCCATTAAAACATACTTTACTATTGTCCCTCCCGTTACTAACCAAAAATAGCGTTTATTTACAAATAATGGTGCGAAAAGAAAGAAAAACCCTTCCACTATATTCCCTGCATCAAACTCTAAATCTGTTCCATAGTAAATGATAAAATTATGAATGAAATCTAATATATTATATCCTATGAAAATAATATATTTCACAGCATATGGGTTCTGTCGCTTCGCCACATATATTCCCACAAACACCAATATAACCATGAGAATATACAACCATATCCCTAAACCCCTTTCTAGAATTGGCCCCCCATCTCCTCCCCCTTCTAGCTTAGGCATAATATAATAATATGCAACATCATAAATAAAAAAAGTTGTAAAGAACAAACTTAAAAACAGCTTTAACGTTCGAATCTCTTCCCTTGTTAATTTATAAACACTGTCCATGTAGTAACTCCTCTATTCACAATACACATACTTCACGAATCTTGCCTTCTATATAAATCCATTTTGATTTTTTAACATAAATTATGTTTTCTGTCGATTTTTCAATTTGTATTTATATAAAGTGAAACTTCCATCACCCGTCGAGCTTTTGCGGGATAACTCCTTTTTGATTTTTCACATATAAGCTGCTATGAAAAACAAAAGGTGACCTGCATTCGTTTTCTCTCTTTGTTTTCACTTGGCACGGGGCTGGAAAAGGATCTGACCGCTTCTATCCATGGCCGGATGCTCTCTCCCACCTAAAAAGAAAGGTTTTATGTCGGTTTTTCAATTTTCTTATATAGGTAAAATAATGTCTACTTTCGTTCCTACGTTTCTTTTACTCGTAATGTGTATTTTCCCATCATGTTCTTCAATAATCTTGCAAGCAACAGTAAGCCCTAAACCGATGCCATTTTTCTTTGTCGTATAAAAAGCTTCTGTTATACGCTGCAAATTCTCTTCCTGCACACCGCACCCATTATCTACAATACTTACTATTGCACCATCTTCATTTCTTTTGTTTATATGTATTTGAAGTGTTCCGCCATGTTCCATCGCTTCAATTGCGTTCTTTATTATGTATAGAAATACCCCTTTTAATTTACGATGATCACAATCTATTTTTATTTGATCAGGTGCAACATCATAAATGAGATACAGCTGTTTCCTATTGATTTCTGCACTCATTTCTTTCAACGCATTTGATACAATTTCTTCTATTAAATAACTACTGTAGGTAGAGGGTTTATAAGTTGCCATTACCATAAGCTCACTTATCATATTGTTTATATGCTCAATTTCATCAATCATATGTTCATACACTTTATCATCTACATATTTCTCTTTCTGCAATTGTGTAAATCCCCTTAATGATGAAAGTGGATTTTTAATTTCATGTCCAACAGATGCTGCCATTTTTCCAATAACTACGAGCTTTTCAGACTCTCTTTTTTCTATCATCACATTATTTACAGTAGAAAGATACTGTAGAAATCGATTCAATAGGAGATACGTTACAAATAATAAAAGACTATACATAACTAACCGCATAAATGCCTCTTTTTCCCCCAGGGCCAAAAATGCACTATACTTTCCCATAACAATCAAAAATAGCCACAGTAAATACCTTTTACTCATAAAAATAGGCACAAATAAAATAAACACAAATTCAAGTATATTCCTATCATCAAATGCTACCTTATTGTGAATTGCATACCAATACAAATTAAAGCCTTCCGAAAACATATAAGCTATTAAACATATGTACTTAACACGATATGCCTGTTCTCTTTTTATCAGATACATACTGCCTGCGATTAAGCAAGCTCCATACAAAAACTTTGGAACTTGAACATCTAATCTTATAAGTGATACAGAATCTCCTAGCATAATAGAATAAACTATTTCATATATAACCCATACAATATTCAATACCCATAAAAAGAGGCGGGCATTTTTCTTTTCTTCTTGAAATGAGATAAAGTTTCTTTTCACTTTCACACTTCCTCAAAAGCTATATACTTTCTCTATATGATTACTAACACACATTATTATAATAAACGACAATAGTGTTTGACCAAAATAATATCAAATAATGTAGAAAAAGTTTACCCCGACTTATCAATTTGATAAGTCACATAATTTTCAATAATATGTACTAAAAAACGATATTATGTGTTATATACTGAACTTGTCAGGTTAACTGTAAAGAGAACTCCCCGTTCTTTGTGTTTGAACTATTTTGTCTGGCTACCCCGTTATTAAATATAAGTCAAAAAGAACTTGTAGCGTATCTACAAGTTCTTTTTTGATTTCAATCAATCTATTGCATCACACTTTGAAGTTATGTCAAAGTGTGATGCAAATCAAATTATTGATTCACCGCTTTTGCTACAAGCGCAGCATATGCTTCTGCACCTGTTTTCGTTAAATGCACACCATCTGGCTCAAAGTATGCCTTATTATCAGCACTTGCTGAATACCAATCGACTAGTGTTATATTTTTGTAAGCCGATGCTACTTCTTTTAACTTCTCATTCACTAATGATTCCCACGGACGTGGTACCCTCGTATTGATTAATATAATTTTACGTTCATTCCCAATCACTTTTATTAATGATACGAGTTGATCCTTTGTAAAGGCACCATTTGTACCTAATCCAATAATGACATGATTCCCTAAATTCCCCTCATTCTTTAGCTGTTCCACCGCAGGAATTGCTTTAGATAGTTGTCGACCAATTTTTGCATCAATCCTAATATTAGGAAATGAATTTTTCAAATACGGGGCGACGTCAATCATAATGGAATCACCTACAGCTGTAACGGTTTGAGGATCTTTAGGCTTCGCAGCAGCTTCTTGTTGTTCTTTTTTTTGAGGTGGCTCATCAGCTGGTTTTTCCCTAACTGCCACTGGATGTTTCGGTTTTTCTTTTTGTTCCGTTTGTACTGCTTCCACCTTATCTTTTTGAGGATTATCCTTCGCTTTACTAGCTGTTGATAATCCAAAAACAGCGGTCGTAGAAACGAATAGTGCGCATACTAAGGCTAGCTTACCACTTAATGCTAAGTTTTTTATTCCCCAATTCCTAGAGCGAATATTCTTCAATGCCCCTTGTCGGATTGGATTTTCAATAAACTTCCATGAAATTTGTGCAGCTACTATAATAAGTAAAAATTGAAGAATTGCTCTTGTAAGCGAAAACTCTCCAGCATTTACCTTCGGAGTCGTTAACGTGATAATCGGATAATGCCAAAGATATATCCCATACGATCGTACTCCCATCCAACGCAGTGGTCTAAACCTTAAAAATTGAGCAATTCGGCTAGCTGGGTGAGCAAGGTTCGCCACTAATAAGGCAGTAGCAATTGATAAAATGACCATTCCTCCGCGATATAGAAACGGATCATATTGATTCGTCTTCCAAAACATAACGAGGATAATAATAAGAGCAATTCCTCCAACTACGTCAAGAATAAGACGTGCTTGTGGAATAATTTTATTTGCAAGCCTACTGCTCGGCCAAATTAAGGCAAGTGCCGCTCCAATCAATAAGGAAAAAGCTCTCGTATCAGTGCCGTAATAAATTCTGCTTGGGTCAATTCCTGGTTCATACAGAATTGCCATTGCTAGTGCAGAAGCAGCTGCCCCTAAAACAATGAATAAAATGATATGTGATTTCTTTTTTATGTAACGAAACGCCAAGCTAATAATAAATGGCCAAATTACATAGAACTGTTCTTCAACAGCTAACGACCAAAAATGATTCAGTGGAGAAAGTTGGCTAAAACTATCAAAGTACGATAATTTATGATAAATATACCACCAGTTACTGAAATATAATAAAGCTGCTAGCGAATCCCCACGCATTTTTCCTAGCAAAGAACTATGAAAAATTGTAATCCATGCTAAAACAATTACAAGCATGACAAGCATTCCAGGAAGTAATCTCCTTGCCCTACTGAGCCAGAATTTCTTCAAGTCAATCCTCTTATTTCTTTTCCATTCTATAGCTAGAATATCTGTAATTAAATAACCCGAAAGTACAAAAAATACAGTAACACCTAGGAATCCTCCAGGCATCCAATTAAAATTAATATGATATAAAATGACGCCTAGTATAGCTAGACCCCTTAGACTGTCCAATCCAACCATATAGCGACTACTTTTCTTTAATGGTTCGGGCATCCGCCAGTCACCCCCGTATTTCTCTAAAATTACGTGAATATTTACAATATAAAACTCTATCAATATGTATTATCTCTAAAAAATATGAACCGAATCAAAATATTACAAAACCTATTAACAAACACACTCGATTTTTATGATTGCATGCACAGTAACTAAAATTTTACCATGTTATGTATTAACATGAAATAGTCTCATTTATGAACTTTCATGTAAAAAAGGAGGTTATCCTAAAAATTCTCTTTCTAGGATAACCTCCTTTCTTATTAACCGACACTCTGAACTCTACCAATTTTCCCATCTTGTAATCGTACTTTAATACCGTATGTATGCGTCTCCGTGTTTGTTAAAATATCTTTTACAACACCGCTAACACGTTTACTACGATCACTATCCAATACAATCTCTACATGAGAACCAACTGAGATTTGTGATCTTGTTGGTTTGTCTCCACTTGTTTGTACCGACTGTGCTTGTTCTCTTTAATGAAAAAACAGAAAGTTCCGGCTTACTTAAAAACCGTACCGGCATTCTAGTAGTACCAATACCACGATTCACATACAACTGTAATGGCTTACTCTTTCCTTCCAATGAATAAAGCCCTTCTACATATTTATTTGCTAGTGAAGTAGTAATCATAGAACCTATGAACGGAAGCTGTAATATCATAAATCCTGCTACAACTATCAGTAACAAAACGAGAAAGTCAATCACTCTATTTCTGCACTGATTTCTCTAATATACGATGTTCCAAAAGCCATTCTTCAAACTTAGCACTTCCAAATTCCCAGCTTAAGTCATTGGCATGTACAGAAAAAACGCGATACCCGGAATAGTCATCCATAAATTCATCTTCCTGTACCTGTACTAGCGGAATCCCATAAAAAGCAAAGTTAAAAAATACATCCCACACATCTTCATGTTTTCTTTTATAAGCAATCGATTCCACATCAAATTCATCTCCAAAATAATCAAGATGTAAATGCATGCTATCATCATATTCATATTTCATTTTATCACCCCTTATATTTGTACTTCTTTATCATCCAAAAAATTCCTTCTATATCCACTCACATCTAGGCACTTACCTACATACTATGGCAGTAGATTCATTTCTAGGAGGTGTCACATTTTGAAAAAATTTATAGCTGTTTTTTGTATACTTGTACTTACTGTTTTTACGTTTGTGGCTTGTAGTAAAAAAGACGATGCGAAGCAACAAGTGCAAAAAATTCGCATTGGTGAAGTTACACATTCCCTCTTCTACGCACCGTTATATGTTGGGATTGAAAAAGGATTCTTTAAAGACGAAGGATTAGATATCGACCTACAAACGACAGCTGGTGGCGATAAAACCATGACTGCGCTGTTATCTGGTGGAATTGACATTGCACTTGTCGGCTCTGAAACATCCATTTATGTTCACCAGCAAGGAGCAAAAGACCCGGTCATTAACTTTGCTCAGCTCACGCAAACTGATGGTACATTTTTAGTTTCTCGCAAAAAATTAGACTCTTTTAATTGGAACGATGTGAAGGGCGTTACTTTCCTTGGTCAACGTAAAGGTGGTATGCCGCAAATGGTTGGGGAATACGTTTTGAAGAAAAATGGCATTGATCCACACAAAGATACAAATTTAATTCAAAATGTTGAGTTTGCTAATATCGCTAATGCCTTCGCGTCTGGTACAGGCGAATTTGTCCAGTTATTTGAACCAACAGCGAGTATTTTTGAAAAAGAAGGAAAGGGCTATATCGTTGCTTCTTTTGGTACTGAATCTGGAACTGTTCCATACACAACATTTATGGCAAAAGAAAGCTTTTTAAAGAAAGACAAAGCAGCAGCGGAGAAATTCACACGTGCATTATATAAAGCACAACAATGGGTTGATACGCATAGTCCAGAAGAAATTGCCGAGGCTGTTACACCACTTTTTAAAGATACTTCAAAAGATATTACAGTAAAAGTAATCGAGCGCTACAAAAAGCAACATTCGTATGCGACGAATCCATTATTAGACGCGGAAGAATGGAAACAACTACAAAAAATTATGAAAGAAGCTGGAGAATTACAAAAAGAAGTTCCGCATGAGGCGCTCGTCGATACAAAAATTGCCGAAAGCATTATTAAGAAATAGAGGCGAATACGATGAGTTTCTTACAAATATCTAATGTTTCCCACTGCTTTTTTGCAAAAGAAAATGCCCGGCTCGTCCTCGAAGATATTAACTTACACGTAGAAGAAGGGGAATTTATTTCCTTTCTTGGCCCAAGCGGCTGTGGAAAAACAACGCTTCTTTCTATTATTGCAGGACTATTAAAACCAATTGAAGGTATTGTCTTTGTAGAAGATGAGCCAGTGACAAAATCAACTTCTTCAATGGGATATATGCTCCAACAAGATTACTTGTTTCCCTGGAAAACAATTGAAGAAAATATAATGCTTGGGCTGCACATTACAAAAACATATGGAGAGGAAACGAAAGAACATACCTTACAACTTTTAAAGCAAGTCGGCTTGCAAGGCGTAGAAAAGCAATCCCCTCGGGAACTATCCGGTGGTATGCGCCAACGGGCAGCACTCGTTCGTACACTTGCAACAAATCCAAAAATCCTGTTGCTTGATGAACCATTTTCAGCTCTTGATTATCAAACGAAATTAAAATTAGAGGAGCTCGTATTTTCTTTATTACACAAGTATAAGAAAACATCTCTTCTCGTCACACATGACATTGAAGAAGCAATCGCAATGAGTGATCGTATTTACTTGCTTCAAGCAAACCCTGGGAAAATCGCAAAAATATTTTCAGTACCAAAAAGCATTCGCTCCCTACCACCGTTACAAGCAAGGTACCACCCTGATTTTCCAGCCCTCTTTCAAGACATATGGAAGGAGCTGGAGCGCCTTGGATAATATAAAACAATTACACAAACAGTTTCGAAAAAAAGAGCGTCAGCGTACTTGGACAGCTGCCTCTTTACAATTTTTACTTCTCATTCTCTTCTTTACATTATGGGAAATCTCCAGTAAACAGGAGTGGATCGATCCTTTACTCTTTAGCTCACCTTCAAGTATTTGGGAGTTATTTGTAAGTAAATGGGGAGACGGATCACTTTGGATTCACATGTGGACGACACTGCTTGAGACAGGTATTGGTTTTATTCTCGGTACAGTTCTCGGAACAATTATCGCAACCGTTCTTTGGTGGATACCGCTTATAGCTCGCGTATTAGACCCATACCTTGTTGTGTTAAATGCAATGCCAAAAGTAGCACTTGGCCCGATTATTATCGTTATTTTCGGCCCAAACATCTCCTCTTCGGTCGCAATGGGAGTTATCATTTCCATCATTATCACCATTCTTGTTATTTACAGTGCATTTCAAGAAGTTGATTCTAATTATATAAAAGTAATGGATACATTCGGCGCAAATAAATGGCAATGCTATAAACAAGTTATTTTACCGTCTTCCTTTCCAGCTATCATTTCAACTTTAAAAGTAAACGTTGGATTATCATGGGTTGGTGTTATTTTCGGTGAACTTCTTGTTTCCAAACAAGGACTCGGTTATTTAATTAGCTACGGATTCCAAGTATTTAACTTTACGCTTGTACTGCTGAGTGTATTACTGACATGTGCACTTGCTACTCTTATGTATGTGTTTGTTGAAGGATTCGAGAAACTATTAATAGGTAAGAAAAAAAGAAGCTGACTCCAAACAAAATACTTGGGTCAGTTCTTTCTTTTTTATACCATTATTTTTAAGAAATTATAGCTTTTTTATTAATGTATATAAACAGCTAAAAGAGTGATAAAGGATTAAAATTATTTTACTTTTGAGAAGTATATTCTCTCACAAATATATATAAACGAAATATTATAACATAAAACAACAATAATTTTTATGCAATATTGCATAAAAAAAAGAATTGCAAGCCATGTATTCTCTTAATATAATAAATGTAAAATATAGCTAAATTTTCCGAAAATACAGACAGGAGTTTTGTGAAGGTAAATTGAATAGAAAAAACATTTATTTAATAGGTGGATTGTTAAGTGTATTTATTTTTAAATACATAGATTTAAATTCTAAAAATTGATTTTTTGAATTAGTTTTTAATAGTATAGAATAATATTTACGCCCGTACATTTAGTTAAGTAAGTAGTGTGTTTAACAAATATTATAAATATAGTTAAACGATAAAGATTATAAGGAAATATGAAATTATAACACAATCATTATTTATACCTATAAATTTCTGAATAATCAAACCAATATTCTTTTACAGCAAATACAATCAGCATGTAAGGTTTTTCCTGAAAATTTAATGAATGGTGGGAATGAAATGAAACGCAGGATGTTAACAAAATGGTTTGGAATTATAAGTTTAATCATTATATTGCTAGGGGTTTCTATTCCACAAGCAGCAGCCGAGATAATACATCAAGAAAAGTTTCAAATGAACTGGAATTATATTAAATTCAAAGGTACTAAAGTAAAGATAAAGGCAGACTTACTAAGAACGTCATCAAAAGATGTTGCATATTGTTTATCACCTGATCTGAATTCACCTAATGGAGATGATCTTTCTGAAATTGGAAAAGAGAATGATTTTGTATATCGTGTCTTACTTTATGGATACCCTCAAAAAACGCCGGCTGAATTAGGAGTTTCTACAAAAGAGGAAGCCTACTATGCAACTCAACTAGCTATCTGGATTGCATCTGAAAAAATTGAAATTTCCGATTCAAAGCCAGAAAACCAACAGGTATATAACCTTGTAAAACATTTGTTAGAAGAAGCTTCTAAAGGTACTGAAGTTCAGGAAACATATTTGAACGTAATACCTACTGGAAAACAAACTGTAGAGCAAAATGGGGAATTTTTTGAAACAAATTTATATAGAGTTCAATCAAATGCAGTATCTGGAGTATACTCAGTTCAAATGGAGGGCGCACCAGAAGGAGTTAAAATTATAAATGAACAAGGTGAAAAAAAGAATGAATTCTCTATAGAGGAAAAATTTAAAGTTATGATTCCCAAAAACGCAACAAGTGGAAATTTCAAGATAAGAGTAAATGCAAAATTGCAGAGTTTACAAGCAATTACCTTTGATGGCCAACAAAGGATTCAAAATGCAACTGCTTTATTACCAAGAATGAGTGAAAAAAGCAGTACAGATATAGTAGTAAGATGGGAATTTTTAGGGTCGTTAAAAATTATGAAGGTAGGAGAAAATAGAGAAGCTTTAAAAGGGGCAGTGTTTGAGGTTGTAAGTGAAAATGGCGATTTTAGACAAGAAATCACTACAACTGAGAATGGGATTGCTACATTAAATAAACTTCCTATTGGTACGTATGTTGTAAAAGAAATTCAGGCTCCAGAGGGTTATGTACTTGATCCTACAATAAAAAAAATGGAAGTAAAAACTGGCGAGATAGCAGAAATAGAAATAAAGAATCAAAAAATAACAAGTGGCCTGGAAATTAAAAAAGTGCATGCTACATATGGAAGTGCTAAACAATCTTATGATATACAAAGTAAAGAGCACACAATAGAAAATGATCCTGCAAGTAAGGAAAAGCATCACCTGCCATCAACAGGAACGAAGTTTCCAACTGACCCGTTTGTAGGACTAGGATTTGTTATTTTAGGAATCTATATATTAAAAATAAGAAAAAATCATAGTTAAAAACTATAAACAATAAGGGGTTTGTTACCAATGCTTAAAGTTAAATATGCTAAGAAATGTTTTGTGAAAAATGTAGATTATAATAATTCCCATAAATGAAAACGCTTTCAATACATACAATTATGAAAAAGCTATATAATATACCTAAACGTTTTTTTGCATACAAGAAATAGTCTAAAATCTTACTTGAATAATAATAAGACAAAAGACAAAGGGTTCTGGTGCAAATATATGAAGAAGAACACAGATAATAGTAACGTGCTTTTAACTTTAAGAATAGCCTAAATGCTTAAGTTGATGGATGTGGGGTGCTGCCCCATCGCTATCAAGCTAAGGTTGTAATTCATCAGAGACAAAAACGCCATCCTTTCCTATAATTCTAGAGAAAGAATGGCGTTTTTTCATTTTAAGAGTGTATTTCTTTTTCCTAGCTTACTAGCGATGTTACGCTACCTCTAATTAGAAAAATATTTTAGAACTCCTTCAAACACAGATTGTGCCAGCACCTTTTGATATTTGTCAGAAGTCAATTTTACTCTTTCATTAGGATTTGATAAAAACCCTGTTTCTACCAATATAGGTGGTGCACTATTATCCGCCTTTAACACACGAAGTTCTGGTCGATCTTTTACAAATCTATTTTTAGCACCTGTATTTTTAATTAAAGCATTCTGTACAGCATTTGCTAAAGTAAGTGCTTCTTTACTTTTTGGGTGTTCAGAATTATATAACGTTTCAATTCCTTCTGCTGCAGTCGCATCGGCTGAATTTACATGCACACTAACAAAAATATCTGCTTTGTTTTCATTTGAAATATGAACACGATCTCCTAATGGAATAAAGATATCTGTTGCTCGTGTCATCACAACATTTGAACCACTCTGAGCTAATAAACTCTTTAACTTCAAACCTACTTGCAGGGCAATCGTTTTTTCGTATATATTTTCATATAATGTCCCTGAATCATATCCACCATGTCCTGGATCAACTATAATTGTTTTACCGAATATGATTGGATTTTCAATCCAAACACCATTTGTATCAAAATAGTATACTTTACCATTCTCTTCTAACCATCCGATTTTCATTGCCCCATTGCCTTGCAGGTAGTACCAAGTTGTTCCTTCCTGTAGCCAACCTGTTTGCATTGCCCCATTGCCTTGCAGGTAATACCAAGTTGTTCCTTCCTGTAGCCAACCTGTTTGCATCGCTCCGTTGCCTTGCAGGTAGTACCAAGTTGTTCCTTCCTGTAGCCAACCTGTTTGCATCGCTCCGTTGCTTTGCAGATAGTACCAAGTTGTTCCTTCCTGCAACCAGCCCGTTTTCATCTCACCAGTATTTTGGAAGTAGTACCAAGTTGTTCCTTCTTGTAGCCAGCCCGTTTTCGCTGCTCCATCGCTTTCTAAATAATATTTTTTATCCCCAAGCTGTAGCCAGCCTGTCTTCATTACTCCATTACTGTCGAAGTAATATTTTTTATCCCCAAGCTGCAGCCAACCTGTTTTCATTGCTCCATTGCTTTCGAAGTAATATTTTTTATCCCCAAGCTGCAGCCAACCTGTTTTCGCTGCTCCGCTGCTTTCTAAATAATATTTTTTATCCCCAAGCTGTAGCCAGCCTGTCTTCATTACTCCATTACTTTCGAAGTAATATTTTTTATCTTCAAGCTGCAACCAGCCTATTTTCATTGCTCCATTGCTTTCTAAATAGTACCAAGTTGTTCCTTCCTGTAACCAACCCGTTTTCATTGCTCCGCTACTTTGCAGGTAATACCAGGCTGTTCCTTCCTGTAACCAGCCCGTTTTCATTGCTCCACTACTTTGCAGGTAATACCAGGTTGTTCCTTCCTGTAACCAGCCCGTTTTCATTGCTCCACTACTTTGCAGGTAATACCAGGTTGTCCCTTCCTGCAACCAGCCCGTTTTCATTGCTCCATTGCTTTGCAAGTAATACCAGGTTGTCCCTTCTTTCAACCAGCCCGTTTTCATTGCTCCATCTTGTTGCAAATAGTACCAAGTAGTCCCTTCTTGCAGCCAACCCGTTTTCTGTTTTCCATCTGGCTGAATATAATACCACTTATTATCTCTATTCACCCAACCTCCTTGTGTTTTAGGTGCTGCCTGTACTGTTTTAACAGTAGTTTGATTCGTTTCTATTTCACTAGTACCTAGTGGTTGCTCACTTTTTACCCCTGCTGTCCCAGGCTGCTTGGTTATATCTTGCTGTATTGTCTTTTGTTCTTGCTGTTTTTGCTCAGGTAATAGCTGATCTTGCTGTTTAGATTGTTCTTGTTTCTCAGTACTAATTTCTTGTTCTTGCTTCTTTTGCTCGGGTAGTAATTGATTGCCCTGTTTAGATTGTTCTTGTTTCTCAGTACTAATTTTTTGTTCCAAAGGTAGCTGTTCATTCTCTGTTTCAGCCAAAGCTTGCATTGGGCTAAGCACATAGCCTAATGTTAAAACAGCTACTACAGTTTTCTTCAACATGTGTAGTTCACCTTTCCTTATCCACTTGATTTAAAAATATAAAGATCTAATTCTAGCAAGATAATTAAAAACTCAACATTTGATTTCTATAAACATATGAAATCAAAAAAAGCAGCCCCAAAACTAAAAGGCCCTATGTAGCGCGATATGACTACATAGGGCCTTTTAGTTTGGAGATTGCCATAAGTCAAGTTCTCAAAATCCACTAGGATTAGGTGTTACCATACACTAATTTTCATAATTCAATTTAATTCTAATGTTATAATACCAACATTCTAAATGCAATTAAAAAGATAATTTTTCCTTTTTAAGTTTTTTGTTAACTGAATAATATTAAGACAATATATTATTCGGTTAATCCAGTGAGTTTTTGATTGCATGTAATAGTATTAGTTATAACTCTTTGTATTTTTAATGCATATATGTAAGGCATATACTTATACGCACAAACCTTCTTTTTATGTTAAGGTCCCTTAAATCATTTTTCTATTATAGAATTCGAATGAGTACACCATTTTAAGGGGGTCAGGAAAAAAATTAATTTACTTTTATTAAATAACTATTTTGTCTTCATTTTATATAAAGTCACTCTATGATACATATCGTGAATTTGTTTCTATCTTTTTTAACACTCCATATAAGTTTTTCCATGAATATATATTGGTAGCACTACATTACACATACTCCGCCGGAATATATACCGAAAGAACAAATATAATTTTAATAACAAAAAGAACCCGGCCCCTTTACTTCGTAAAACAGCCGAGTTCTTCTATATGTTTCATCGTACGCGCTAATACATCATCACGCATAATAAAGCTAAATTTCCTATCAGTTTTAATGTTATCCGGGATTTCTTTTAATAGAACAGACCCTTTTGTCTCTTCGTAGTGCGTATGTTCTTCTACTGCACTAATTGTTGCGAAATAAATGTTTTTAATGATTATTTTGTCTTTTCCAGATACTTTGTATTGTCCTAAGTAAGTTAAATCAGAAACAATACCACCGGTTTCTTCATGAACCTCTCGAACTGCTGCTTCTTCCGGTGTTTCCCCCAGCTCTACCTTGCCACCTGGAAATTCAAGACCGCGGCGCAAATGATGCGTTAATAACCATTGATCCCCGTACCGGCATACAACCCAAACATGCTTTGGCTCAGGAGAAAATGGATAACGTTCAAACGATAATTGTACAGTGTTGTGGTAATAATCTTTAAATTTGTACATGCCATTACTCCCCTATAGATGGTTACAAGTTTTTCCTACCACAAATTGTAGCACAATTCTCATTCATATGCATAATGTTATCCAACTACAATCCATTGATTATTCCCATTTGCGCGACTAATTCTTTCGTTTCATGATTCCCTAAATCATAAATCATCTCATAGGCTTTCTGCAGTTGTTCATCATACCGGTCATTATTCGAATCATGATGATACTCAACATACGGAACGTGCGAACGTACAAAAGAGCCAAGATCTTCATGATACGCTTGATCGAAGTATTCCCGAAGCTGGGTAATTTCCTCATCATTTGCCTGGATTTCAAAGCTATATGTATCTGCCGTTTTCACCTGCGAGATCTGACCATTTCCTACTGATATATAGTAAGTTTTCTTATTATCCATATAACGCCCTTCTTTCACCCTTTTTCTTTCTATTATTTTCAACAATTACAAAATTATGTAAAGTAAAGTTTCGTTTAATGGTAAAATTAAGAAAAGGAGAGGAACTGGATGTTAAAAATATTAATCATCGGCGTCATTATTGTCATTCTCGTATTGGTACTCTCTGTATTAACGATTAATAAGGGCTATTCATATAAACATTCGGTTGATAAACCAGAGGACAATCCTTATCTGGCAAATAAAAAGGAGGATCAATAATATGCTTCGTATACTCCGCCTCTTAACTGCTTTCATTGTCATTATCGTATCCTTGTACAGTCTATTTACACATAATGATTCATTTCTTACTCTTTCACAATTTTTCTTAGGAGCCTTAATATTTATAATCGCGATTGAACAAATACAAAAGAAAGACCCAAGCACAAGTTTGACCTGTATGGTGGCAGGAATTTTCGTGTGGGCTGTTCTCGCAGTAAAGTATATTATGTAACGACTATTTTCTTACGGAGGGATTAATATGCTAAAAATCGCTCGAATTACATTTGCACTCATTGCATTAGCTTTGTCTATCTATAGTTTTATCACAGATAACAGAGGCATTATGCTTTATATGTTCATTGCTTTAGGCTTAATGTCTTTCATTATGAGTATTGAGGAATTACGTGAACAAAAGAAAGTAAGTGGAACGATCTGTTTTCTAGTTGGAGCTGCCGTTTTATTCATCGCTATATCAGAATTTCTCCGCTAATATTAGCTTTTGAAGGAGGGACACAATGCTAACTGAATTACGTGTTTTTTTCGGACTACTGACACTCGTTCTTTTAGGGTATTACTATTTTACAAAAACTGATGTACTTCCTTACATGCAACTCTCACTCGCATGTATGTTCATTATCATGGGCATTTCTGAAATGAAAGCGAGTAGAAAAACATTAGGGGTTGCTTCTTTTTTGGTTTCTGGTTTTATCTTCTTTATTGTAATCTCAATACTTTTACACTAAAAAGATAAAAGCCACCTTCCCACTTAATGTAGAAAAGATAGCTCTTTTCATTACTCTTGTCCTTTATTTGATCAAAATCGTTCTATCCCATTTATTGAACAAACTGTTTTGGATATTCTTTTATATGCTTATCATCGTCACGCCAATCATAGGTTTCTTTCTTTGAAATATCTAACGTTTGATCTCCGATTCTAACTCTATCTTTATCTATCCATTCAATGTATGGATCTGTATCTGGATAGTTCCAATATATATTCTTGGTGGAAGCGGAACTAAGATTAACCAGCTCTCCTCTAACAGCATCTGCACTTAATGACCCGCCATTATGAAAATAAGTTTTTATAACATGTTTTCCATCTGGGGATTTCACAGTTCGAATCACTTCTCCTTTCGGAACGCCTTGCAAACTAAAAAATTTCCAATATCCGAAGCCAATGATTATTACTAGCGCAGCAAATAATACCAATGCTACTTTCCTCTTTGTCTTTTTGATTTGAATTTTTGCATCGTCCACTCAATCATCCCCTATAATATTGAATATAATCCTTTTAAAACCATATTACACCACACAATAACCAATTAATATCCCCCAAAAAAAGACTTATCCCGCTATTTTAGGACAGTAAAAGCACGATTCGTTCAACTCACCAGCTTAAGCCCCGCAATCGTCCCCATAATCCCAACAATGCAAAATATACGAAAAGCACTTTTCGGTTCGGTGAAGTCAATACTATTCTCCCTATAAAAAGAAACTCCTGTTTCAATAAGCAGGAATTTCTTTTTTCATTTATTCATTTACTAAAAACTACTTTTCCTAATGTTTAATTTCGTTGACAAGATTACCTTTTTAGCTACATTCCGTCCTGAAAATCTTTCCATTAATAAATCCACTGCCGTTTCTCCCATAAGCCCCGTATATACTTTCACTGTACTGAGCGCTGGAGAAAGATACTGAGAAATACTGATATCATTTACACCAATTATATTTACTCTTTCTGGAACAGGAATCTCACATTCATGTAATGCCCGCAAACATCCGATTGCCATCGCATCATTTCCAACAAAAAAAGCCGTCGGTAACTGATCCTGCTGCTCTTCTATCGCCTGCTTCATTAATAAATAACCATCGTTTACTGAAAACTGACCCGTGTATATATAATTCTCATAAAATAATTCTTTTTCCTTCATATATTTTATAAAGGCACGTTCCCTTGGATCTTCAATTTCGGAAGTCTGATCTTTAAATGTTTCCCGTCCTCCTATGTATCCAATCTTTTGATGTTCCTTTTCTATTAAATGATCGATCACCTTCATTGTTACCTTTTCAAAATCTACCACAACGGCATCAAAAATATCTTCATTTGAAGAATAATCTACAAATACAATGTTTTTTGTTATCGTTTCAAATAAACCTATTTCTCGGTCACTAAACTTCCCTATTGCAACCATGCCTTGAATGTTTTCCTTCATCAACTCTTCCATTTGGCTATGAAAAAGTTTTACAATTTTCAAACCTTGCTGTTCACATCTTTTTTCTATTCCTAAACGAATGGACATATAATATAAATCGTTAAGCTCTTCTTCTTCTGTATACCAATGAACCAAAGCAATTTTCGGTAATTCTTTTTTACGATTTGTACGCTTCTTATAAGAAAGCTCCTCTGCTGCCTCAAATATCCTCTTCTTCGTTTCATCACTGACAGAAAGTAATGGATCATTATTTAACACCCGAGAAACAGTAGCAATGGATACGCCTGCCTTCTCTGCTATATCTTTAATCGTTGCCATACCTGATTCACCTACTCTTCTCAATTATTCAATCCTAAACGTATATTTCGTTGAGGAGGAGAATAATTGATTTTTATTTAAAATGTAAGAAGGGAAATTCGGATGATGAATGGCATCAGGCAATCCTTGCGTTTCTAAACAAAGCCCTAAATACTTTTTGGATTGTACCCCACATATTTCAAAATCACTTGGTAATTGGTTTCCTGTATACAAAACTACCCCAACCTCATCTGTTTCCACAACTAATTTACGACCACTTTCTTCATCCCATAATATGATTTCCTGGTCGTAGTTGCTATTCAAAAGAAAAGGATGATCATATCCTTTTCCTACTAATTCATTTTGATAATAGCGAGAATATACTCCCTCTTTTATTTGTCTTCCTGCTCGGAGATCGAAGGGCGTACCTATTACATCCAATATTTCACCCGTTGGTAATAATTGCTCGTTTAATTCTAGAAACTGATCACTATTCATTTTTAAAGTATGCTGTAAGACATCCCGTTTTAAATTGCCACTTAAGTTAAAATACGTATGATTCGTTACGTTTAATATGGTCGTTTTATCTGACTGCGCTTCATAACGAATCAAAAATTCATTCGCGTTATTTAACGTATAGATCACTTTTACATGTACAGTTCCTGGATATCCTTCTTCTCCGTCAAGGCTAGTATAAGTAAATTCAATCCCGGTTTCCTTCTCATTTTTTATTATTTTAGCATTCCAAACAATATAACTAAATCCTTTAAAACCACCATGAAGATGATTTTCTTGCTCGTTTTTCACTAGCGTATATGTGTTACCATCCAACTCAAATTGAGCACCTTTGATTCTGCCAGCCACTCTTCCTACAACCGCTCCAAAGTACGTGGAATATCTCTCGTAGTTTTCCAATTCTTCAAAACCTAAAACGATATTTTCATAATTTCCTTTCCTATCAGGAGTAATGATTTTCGTAATTACACAACCGTAATTTAAACACGTAACTTCTATACCCTTGTCATTTTTTAATGTATAAGCGTACACATCTTCTCCATTTACTTTACCAAATACATTTTGAAAGACTTTCATATCCCTATCTTCGGCTCCTCTAAACTTTGTATAAAACGTTTAAATGCAGCTATTCCTTCATCGTTTCGTTTGAAAACCCCAGCATCTTCTAATGCCCTTAAAAATTTAGCGGCTAACTCTTTTTGAACAATATCGTGAATATCCCCTTCATTCGCTTCCTTTTTATACCGCTCTCTCAGTTGTTCTGCCCATCGTTTGTGATATTCCGCTACACTATTGTCTTGATACAATACATATCGTTCTACCTCTTGTAACTCTAATTTCAACCTTGCTGGAAGTACAGCTAATCCCATCACTTCAATTAAACCGACGTTTTCCTTCTTAATGTGTTGTACATCTTGATGCGGATGAAAAATACCAAAAGGATACTTCTCACTTGTGCGATTATTGCGTAGTACAAGATCTAACTCATACTGTTTATTTCGCTTGCGAGCAATAGGTGTAATCGTATTATGTGGCACCCCGTCTGTACTTGCGTAAATATGAACAGATGAATCGCTATATTGCTTCCATTTGTCCAAAATGGACTCTGCCACATTTACTAATAAATTAGAATCCTTACCTTTTAAGCGAATAACAGACATAGGCCATTTCACTACTGAACATTGAACCCCCGAAAATCTATCTAATTGAAATACATAATCATCTTCTGCTTTTGCCATTGCAAATTCGTATTTCCCACCTTGATAATGATCATGTGATAAAATGGATCCACCTACAATAGGTAAATCCGCATTAGAGCCAATAAAATAATGAGGGAACTGTTTCACAAAAGAAAGTAATCTTTCAAAAGCTTGACGATTTATTTCCATATTCCGATGTGTTTCTGCTAACACAATACAATGTTCGTTATAGTATACATAAGGGGAATATTGTAAGTACCATCTCTCTCCTAATAATTCCATTCGAATCATCCTATGGTTAGAACGTGCCGGATGATCAATTCTACCCACATATCCTTCATTTTCAATGCAAAGCAAGCATTTCGGATAATCCGTATTCTGTATTACATTTTCTTTTACAATTTCTTTTGGATCTTTTTCTGGCTTAGATACATTAATCGTAACGTCCAATTCTCCATACTCTGTATTGGCTTTATAACTAATATTTTTCTGAACATGCTTCGTTTGAATATAGTTGCTTATTCGACTTAATTCATAAAAATAATCTGTCGCATGTTCTGGATGGCACTCATAATATTGATAGAAACATTGATTAATAGTCGATGGTTTTGACATGAAGCAGTTCATAATTTGACTCGCTAATATGTTTCTATTATAAGAATAATCATCGATAATTCCTTGTTCACTCGCATATTGAACTAAATCTTCTAGTAAATCTGTTATTTCTTTTTCTTCCGCTTTACTTTCTTGCTTTTCAAAACGCTCTAAATGAAGAAGGTGAAGAATTTGATTTCTTATATAAATTCCATCTTCTCTTTCGATAAACCGAAGTGAACATGCCCGTTTTATAAGTTGCTCAATGACTTGATAAACATTCATGATACTTTCCCTCCGCTGAATCGTTATATCCATTTGGATTATTTTCATACCCATCCTAAACTATAAAAAAAATAAAATAGTTACACATTAGCTGTAACTACTACATTGAACTTTGCTCTACGAGTTGCTATACAAGCACGAAACCTGCCATTCATTGCATTTCTTCTCTCTGCAACTCTCGTGCCCCATCTCCAATATCAGCAACATAAAATGTCGCTTCGTAACCGATAATTTCTTTATACTTTTGTCCAACGTTGCAAATAAATTGATCGGTATATTTTTCCCCAACGATTGCAATCGCACAACCACCAAACCCTGCACCTGTCATACGTGCTCCTATAACCCCTTCTTGTTCCCAAGCTGATTCAACCAATGCATCTAGTTCTCGTCCTGTCACTTCATAATCATCACGTAAAGAACAGTGAGATTCATTCATCAGTCTTCCAAATTCTTTTATATTATTTTCTTTTAATTCTTTTACAGATTGCAATGTTCGGCAGTTTTCATACACAACATGTTTAGCCCTTCTTCTTAAGCTATCTTCTTTAATTACATGCTTATATTGTTCAAACATTTTTTCAGTTATTTCTCCTAAGGAATTTATATCAATTATCACTTGCAAATTTGCAAGTGCCTGCTCACATTCCTTTCTTCTCTCATTATATTTAGAAGCCGTAAGTTCTCGACGCTTGTTCGTATTCATAATAATGATCTTGTAGTTATCCAACTGCAGTGGCGCATACGTGAAATTCAGTGTTTGACAATTCAATAACATCCCATATCTTGCTTTTCCCATCCCAATAGCAAATTGATCCATAATGCCACTATTTACACCGATAAAATAATTCTCCACCTTTTTACCAATTTTAACTAGTTCTATACGATTTAATTCGAATTGAGATAATCCTTCCATCGTTACCCCTGTTACAAGCTCAATAGAGGCAGATGATGACAATCCCGCACCATTGGGAATATTTCCATAAAACATAATGTTAATTCCTGAATCAATGCTATATCCAGCTTCTATGAGATAACGAATCATACCTTTTGGATAATTCGCCCAATCATGTTCTTGCTTATAATCTAATTCATGTAAAGAAAATGAAATAACACCCTTTTCGGGGAAGTTCAATGAATAGGCACATATTAACGTATCATCTCGTTTACTTGCTAACGCATAAGTACCGAAAGTAATGGCACATGGAAACACATTTCCTCCGTTATAATCAGTATGTTCTCCAATCAAATTAATCCGACCAGGCGCAAAGAAAGTACGATACTCCTCTTGATGAAATATTTTCTTAAAACTCTCCATTAACTGGTTATATATCATCTAAAAGCCCCCTTATGTAATACGAACTAAAAAGGTTTTCCATCCTAACTCCGAATTCATTCTACTAAAAAACAAAGACCTATTATCTTTTTACTAAAAAAATTCAAAAAAGTCAAAAAATTTTTAGTGAAAAACATTAGCATATCGCTATATATTTTAGTAAAAAACACTACACGTTTTTACTTTATATTTTAAACTAGACTGAAAAATATACATAGGAGACCACGAAAGAACATCTAACTAAAAACCATGCCCTCTGTTTTTCAGAAAAACGATCATTTAACTGCTAATCCATTAGCTAATTTTATTAATGATGCTGGAGTAAATAAAGAGGCTTATTTTTATTCGATTAAAGTAAAAACAAAGTATATTTTCTTAATTTGATTTGACAATAAAAGTTAAATATGATGATTCAAGCTCTCATAATTGGTTTAATCATACGGAGAAACCTGCTAAGTTTTTATTTGTGAGCTCGCCTCCGATGTTCTTTAAAAAATAACTTTTTCCTTCTCATATATCGGCGCTTCGACAACATATGCCATATACAAAAACTAAAAAAGCTGCCTTTTCACAGGCAGCTTTTTCATCTATTAACCAAATACTTTCTCAAGCTCATCTTTATCTTGGCTTAACCAGAAATTCATTAAGCGTTTTGCTCCTTCTAAATCATGAAGTTTCGCTTGACCGCACTGCGTTTCGTTTGCAGCTGGAATTTCTGTAATTTGAACCGCATCTTTTAATGTGAGTTCTAATAAGTCAATTACTTCACGCACTGTTGGTGTACCACTTACTACAAGATAATATCCTGTTTGACAACCCATTGGTGAAATATCGATAATATCAAAATGCGGATAACGATCAATATATTTACGTAAATTAAATGCTAATAAATGTTCTAACGTATGAATGACATCTGGTTTCATCGCTTGTTTATTTGGTTGGCAAAAACGAATATCGAATTTATTAACAATACCGTCACTACCTACTTTATGAACACCACAATGTCTTACATAAGGTGCCTTTACAATCGTATGATCTAATTCAAAGCTCTCTACTGATGGCATAAAACATCTCTCCCACTTTAATTTTAATTCCGTTATATCCAATATGATATAACGGATATCTAGATTAGTAAAGTATTATGTATAGCCGTGCTATAATACTAAAAGAATATGCTGAAAAGGAGACCGTTATGAAACAGATTTTTATTGGCATCATACGCTTTTATCAAAAGTTTATTTCCCCGATGACACCACCTACATGTCGCTTTTATCCAACATGTTCTCATTATGGATTAGAGGCATTTCAAAAACATGGTGCTTTCAAAGGCTTTTGGCTCACACTAAAGCGCCTATTAAAATGTCATCCTTTTCATCCAGGAGGATTTGATCCTGTCCCAGATAAAAAGGATGACAAAGTAAATTCTTAAACTTCGTAGCCATTTACAACTAAATCTAATTTTCCTGTGTCAGGATGAATCACAAGACCATGAACAGGTACTTCTGCTGGAAGTAACGGATGGTTACGAAGTACTGAAACGCTGTGCTCTACACTTTCTTTGGCGCTAGAGAACCCCTGTAAAAATCTTTGTAAATCAATTCCAGAATAGCGAAGTGTATCTAATTTTTCTTCCGTTACCCCACGCTCTCTCATTTTTTCAATTGTACTGCTCGCCTGAATTTTTGCCATACCGCAGTCATGATGACCAACAACGCATACTTCATCTGCCCCAAGTTCATACACAGCAACTAATACACTACGCACAATACTTCCAAATGGATGTGAAATAACAGCGCCCGCTACTTTAATAATTTTCACATCACCATTACGCATATTCATTGCTTTTGGCAATAATTCAACAAGACGTGTATCCATACAAGAAATGATTACCATTTTTTTATTCGGGAATTTTCCTGCCTCATACTCTTTATATTTTTTCTCTTCAACGAATTTTTCATTATACTGCAAAATCTCTTCTAATGACTTCATAGTAAAAAGACCCCCTTTTCCTTTATATAAACTATTTATTAAGTGTACCAAAATCTAAAAAATCCCAAAAGGATATTACTTTATTGCAAATATATAATTTTTCAGACAACCGACATAATTCTTTCATAATATACACACAGCTCTGTAACAACTCTCCCATACTTTACTCACGTTTCCACTATAAACTAAATGTAGATAATGTTAAAAAGGAGTGAATCTTTATTATGTCCGACGTTCTGTTACTGAGTCGTTTTCAATTTGCAATTACTATTTTTTATCACTTTTTGTTTGTACCTTTGACAATCGGACTTGTTATTTTAGTAGCGTGTATGGAAACACAATATGCACGTACATTAAATCCAACGTATCGAAAAATGGCGAATTTCTGGGGTAAGCTATTTACGATCAACTTCGTAATGGGAATCATAACCGGTATTACGATGGAGTTCCAATTCGGAACAAACTGGTCTGAGTACTCGAAATATATGGGGGACATCTTCGGATCACCACTTGCAATCGAAGCACTTGTTGCTTTCTTCTTAGAATCTACCTTCATGGGAATTTGGTTATTCGGTAAAGATAAAATTTCACCAAAGTTCCGTGCTTTTTGTATGTGGATGGTTGCGCTTGGAACAAATATTTCCGCACTTTGGATTATTACAGCGAACGGCTTTATGCAAAACCCTGTTGGCTACGTGGTGCGTAATGGCCGTGCTGAATTAGATAACTTCTGGGCACTTGTTACAAACCCATATGCATGGCATATGTTCTTCCACACAGTTGTTGGTTGTTATATCGTGGGTTCTTTCTTCGTTATGGCAATTAGTGCGTATCATTTATTACGTAAAAACGACGTGGAGTTCTTTAAGAAATCATTTAAGTTTGGGTTAGTATTAGGAATATTCGCCGCAACTGCAACACCTTTCATCGGTCACGAATCCGGTGCTTTCGCAGCGAAAATGCAACCTGCAAAAGGTGCAGCAATGGAAGCTGTTTGGGAAACTGGTAAAGGTCAAGGCTTTTCAATCATCCAAATTCCCGATGTGAAAAATGAGAAGAACTTCGAAGCATTAACAATTCCAAAACTCGGCAGCTTCTTCTATACAAATTCATTTGATGGAAAAATCGTCGGTTTAAAAGATATTCCAAAGGACGAACGTCCAAACGTAAATCTAGTTTACTACAGCTTCCGTTTAATGGTTGCACTTGGCACATTCTTTATGGCACTTACATGGTTTGGTTTCTATTTAAGCCGCAAAGGAAAACTAGAAAACTCAAAACGTTTCTTAAAAATTACAATGTGGTCTGTCTTACTTCCATATGTTGCGATTAACGCTGGGTGGATCGTTGCTGAAGCGGGACGTCAGCCATGGACAGTATACAAACTGATGCGAACAGCAGAATCAGTTTCACCAATTTCTGTACCGCAAATTTGGTTCTCATTACTTAGTTTAGTATTGTTCTATACATTACTTTTAATTGCCGATGTATATCTCATGCTGAAATTTGCTAAGAAAGGACCAGCAGCATTAGAAGAACCTACTAAAGGAGGTGCAGCTCATGTCTCATGATATGCTTGCAGTCATTTGGTTTGGTTTATGGGGCGTGATTTGGACGGTTTACTTTATTCTCGACGGTTATGCACTTGGTAACGGAATGATTTTCCCGTTCGTTACCAAAGACCGGCAAGAACGAAATCAAATGCAAGAAGCAATTGGACCGTTCTGGGGCGGTAACGAAGTATGGTTAATTACAGCAGGCGGTGCAACATTCGCTGCCTTCCCAATCACATATGCAAATATGTTTAGCTACTTATATACACCTTTATTTTTAGTATTACTTGCTCTTTTCGCTCGTGCAGCTGGGCTTGAATTTATGCATAAGGATGATTCACCAATTTGGCAAAGTACTTGTAAGTGGGCGTTTGCAATTGGTAGTTTCCTGATTGCCTTCTTATTCGGTGTTACATTTGCAAACCTTTATTACGGTCTGCAAATTGGAAAAGACGGCTATGAAGGAACATTATTCAGCTTATTAAACCATTACGGTATTTTAGGCGGTCTCTTCTTCACTGCAATCTTTGTTGTATCCGGTGCACTTTGGGTCATGATTAAAACATCTGGTGAAGTATCAGATCGCGCTTATAAAATTGCAAAACCATTTTCAATGGCAGCTGCGATCATTTTAGCCATCTTCTATGTAGCAACTGCAAACCGTACAAACTTATTCCAAAACTTTACGGAATATCCTGTACTGTTCATTCTTCCGCTACTAGCAATGTTAATGAGTGTCTTAGCGATCATTATGGTTTACAAACATAAAATTGGTTTTGCATTCACATTTGTATGCTTAACAATTGCCATGTTTATGACAACTGGCTTTGCAGGCATGTTCCCAAGAATGTTGCCATCACGCATTAACGATGCATATAGTACAACGTTATACCAAGCAGCAGGCAGTGAACTAAACTTAAAAATCATGTTCTTCGTCGCAATGGTAATGGTACCAATCGTTATCGGATATCAATTATGGAGCTACACGATTTTCAAAGAAAAAATTCATAAAGACTCTGCAAAAGGATATCACTAGAATGAAAAAAGGCGCTCGCTTAGGAGCGTCTTTTTTCATTTAAAGCTTATAGCGTAAATTGTATCCCTTGATCATTCACATCTTTATCATACACATCTGTAGCACTAATTCCATTAAAAGCTCTCACACTAAATCCTACATTAGACGATCCAGAACCGTTATATGCTTTCGTTTGTTCGATTGGATGTACATTATATTTATCCCCTAAATTAATTGAACCATTACAGTTTTCAATAACTACACCATCAATAACAGCAGGCATCGTATCACTCACCTTCATTGTGTTATTTTCAGTTTATGAAAAGAGCCTAAAAAAATAGCATGTTTAAAAAAAAAAGAAAAAGCTCTCCTTCAATTCAAAACAAAAAAACACCCGTAATGAGTGTTTTTTTGTAAGCATGAATGACTAGTATGAAGAGATATTTAACTTCTTCAAACATTTATTAGGGGTAATGTTTTGAAAAAGAAAACCCTTTCACAATTCATTTTACATGAATCGAGTGTGTCGTAAATTGATAATATTTATACGAAAGATTGCTAATGTTTAGTATAGATATTTTTCCCTATAATGATAGTAAAAAAGTGCCTTTCCACAAAAAAAAAACGCCTCCCAAAGAGGCGCCCCTACTTGTTTATATTGCCTTTATATGTTGAAACCCTATTCCCATCATACGTAAACATACCCTATAAAACAGAATCCATGATTGTTACAAGATTGTTAGATGCAAAAGAATCGAGATGAACCATTATATGAAAAATTCTGCTTTATAGAATGTACCCACAAATCACAGTGTAATTGATTCCTTTCCTTTTTTCACCTGAAATAAAACCAATATGCATAATTACATATGATCTACAGCATAAAGTGAAACTTCCATCAGTGGATGTTTTCTTCATCCCTCACTGATTATTTGCCCTTACCATCAGACTTGTACGTACAGTTTATCCCCTACCTAACTCCTTTACTTTCGCTGAACTTTTGGGTGGGGGTCTTACTGCCCGCGAATAGCAGGATAAAAAGAAAAAAGACACTCCAAAGAGTGCCTTTCCCTAATTTAAACCACTTTACTTAATATATCGCTTTGAATATATTTTATCATATTTATCTATATTGTTTATTGAGAAATTTCTAAACATTTATTTTTCTAACTATATTCTTTTAGATAATGTAATATATAAGTGGAACTTTATAACAATCATATAAAAACTGAGGTGTATACAAAAGTCATGTTTTTTGGATTTATTACGCTTACTCTACTCATTATTTTTCTATTCTTTTATATAAAAGATCCTAGAAGAATAATAAACGGATTTTTATTTAATATGTTTTTCTGCTCACTTCTAGTTTTTTGCCTTTATTTACTTGTCAAAGCAAATAACCCGAATATCCAACCATTTGTTGCGATACCATTATTAGTACTTCTCTTTATGCTTCCCTTTGGTATAATCGCCTTAATTGTCGGGTTGTTTCTCAATGCAAAAACACTAATGAGAAAAGAAGGACGACGCTTTTCTAATTGCTTAACTTTAATTTTAGGTATATTTATTTTACTATTTTTAATAATACCTATCATTAATCCGGCTAGCTTTTTCTCTCCGCATTTCCAGCCTATTTTCGGTGCAATATCTCTTATTATTTTCTATTTCTTTATACACTTATCAAATTTCTTAACCGCCTATTTCCTTTATCAATTCAACAGACCAAGACGTAATCAAGATTTCATTATCGTTCTTGGTAGCGGATTAATTAATGATAAAGTACCACCGCTTTTAGCAAGCAGAATTAATAAGGCAATTGATTTTTACTGGAAACAAGCAGCTGTCGCTTCTCCGCCCACAATTATTTTTTCAGGTGGACAAGGACCCGATGAAAATCTTCCTGAAGCAGAAGCAATGCAAAAGTACGCTGTTGAAAAAGGTATTCCTATCGAGCATACAATACAAGAAAAGCATTCCGTAAATACGTATCAAAACATGCTCTTTTCAAAACAAATTATGGATTCATTAAAGCCAGATAAATATAAAAGCATCTTTACAACGAACAACTTCCACCTATTCCGTGCTGGCTTATATGCAAGACAAGCAGGACTCAATAGCCAAGGAATTGGTTCAAAAACTGCTTTCTACTATTGGCCAAATGCGATGATTCGAGAATATATTGCGATTGTTGTTATGGGGCGTAAGCGTCATATTAAGGTTGTAGGTGTTATTTTAGGGTTCGCTGTCTTATTATCTGCCCTAAGCTTTTTAATTAATTAATTTACAAAGAAAAGCCATCCTTACGAATGAAGTGACCCCATAAAGTTAGACAGATTATTTCATTAGGCAACCTTTTGGGCATGGGTCCGGTATTGTACCGGGCTCATGCCTTTTAGTTTTGCCTTAATTCTTTTATGATTATAGTACTCTATATATTTTGCTAGTTCTTGCTTAAA